>SXOA01000192.1 GCA_005778405.1 Planctomycetaceae bacterium | reverse complement strand
GTTCACCAGATCGGTCAGGGAAGCCCCGATCACGTCGTCGCCCGCGTCACCGTTGAGCTTGATCTGCGTCTCGCTTTCGGGCAACCAACACGGCTTGCCGATTGCGACGATTTCCAAACGGTCGTTGCCCGTTCCGCCGTTGGCTTCCAACACGAACCGGCCATAGTTCACCAGATCGGTCAGGGAAGCCCCGATCACGTCGTCCCCCGCGCCGCCAAGCAAGCCAATCTGCATCTCGCTTTCAGGGAAATTGCATGGGTTCCCGGCTGCGACTTCCATACGGTCGTTGCCCGCCCCGCCGTTGGCTTCCAGCACGAACCGGCCCTGGTTCATCAGACCGGTCAGGGAAGCCTCGATCACGTCGTCCCCCGCGCCGCCAAGCAAGCCAATCTGCATCTCGCTTTCGGGGAGCACACAGGGGTTCCCGGCTGCGACTTCCATACGGTCGTTGCCCGCCCCGCCGTTGGCGAAAATCATGAATCGGCCGTTGATCTCGGCAGCGCCCAGATCGAACCTGACCTCATCGTCGCCCGCCCCCGCGAGAATGTCGAACGAGAGGGCCCGAAGGGGGGGTTCCGGTTGCGGATCAAACCCGCTGATGTTCAGGCGGTCGTTGCCGGCGCCCAGGTCGGCGCGAAGCAAGAAGGTGCTAGGGTCCGAGGGACAAACGAACGTGACCTCATCGTCGCCGCCCAGGGTTCTCAGGTCGATCTGTCTGACGCCGGTGAAAGTCTGGATGACGCTGCCGTCGCAGACGACGCTGATGCCTCCCCCTTCCTCGCCGAGGCCCCCTTCACGGATTTCGGCGATTTCAATGTGGTTGGCCTCGCGGTCGCCCAGAATGACGAGCGTCTCGGCCCTCTGAAAGACCGTGCAACTGGGGCAGTCGCGGGTTTCGAGCTGCTCCAGGCGGGGACGGAAGGCGACCCGTCGGCGCTGGGAAAAATGGCGTTGCGAATTCATGATGTACACCTTTCTAAGAGAGAAAACGATCTGAAAGAGAAACGCTGGCTGTGATCTAAACGGCCGCACTCCGCGGCCGACGGCTGGCTGGTGATTCCCAGGAGCTCTTCCGCCTCCGCGCGGAAGCGGCGGAAAACTTCGTCCTGCGGTCGGTTTTTGTTCATCCACTGGACCCCTTGGTCGTAAGCCTGGCGGCCCTTGTCCTGAGCGCCGGTCTGCCAGTAGGCCATGGCCAGGAAGAAGCGGTGCACATGATCGCCGTTCTTCGCCATTTGATCGGCCTTTTCGAGGGCCTCGACGGCGGCCTGGCTGTTGCCAGTCCGCAACAAGGCCACGCCCAGATTGCTCCAGTGATTGCGAGTTTGGGGTTGCAGCTCCACCGCCTGGCGGGCATGGGCGAGGGCCGCCTGCGGGTCGCGCAGCTTCAAATCTGACGTTGTCGCGAGGAGCCATGCCAACTCCATGTGCGCCCGAACGAATTTGTCGTCGATTTCCAGGGACTTTTTCCAGGATGAGATCGCGTCGGCGTGCCGGCCGTTGAGCTCCAGAGCGACGGCAAACTCGTAGTGGTACTCGGCGCTTGCCCCCTTGAGTTCGATGGATTTCTCATAGGCGACGAGAGCCTCGTCCAGTTTTTTCAAGGCCCTGAGATTGTTGGCCAGGCTGAAATGGTGCCGGGCTTCGCTGGGCCGGAGTTCACAGGCTCGCGTGAACTGGCCGAGGGATTCTTCCAACTTTCCCTGGTGCCACAGCGCGACCCCGAGATAGTAGTGGGCCGAGGCGTTTTGCGGGTTGCCTTCGCCCGCCTTCCTGAAGAAGGCGATGATCTCGTCACGATTTTTCAGCGCTTGGATGACTTGGGCGAGGTCTCGATGAGTCTTGACGTGATTGGGGGAAAGTTCGAGAACCTTCCAGTAGGGGGCGATGGCCTGGTCCAGCTTGTTTTGCATTTTCAGGGCCAGGCCAAGGTTATAGCGGGGGTGGACGAATCTTGGGTCGAGTTCGATGGCCTTCGCGAAGCACACGATGGCCTCATCCAGTTTTTTCTCGTTGGCGAAAATTCTGCCGAGTTCGTTGGGGGTGCCGGCGTAGTTCGGGTTGAGTTCGGTGGCCCTTGCCAGGCAAGCCCTGGCCTCGTCCTGCGCCCCTTGGGCGGAGAGCGCGGCCCCGACTCGAACCCAAGCCACGGCGCTGTTGGGCCGGAGCGCCGCGGCAGCGCGGTGAAAGGCTAGCGCATCGTCCTGGTGGGCAGGCCCCATCAACGCCAGCCGACTACCCAACTCAAAGTTGATCCAGAAATCGCCGGCGTGCAGCCGTTGGGCATTCCGCAACAGGGCAATCCCCTGATCCAGCAGATCGAGGGAGCAAAGTGCCCTGCCGAGCAGAAACAACGTCGCCGGCGACTGGCTTACAACGTCCGGAGCAGCCGCCAGCCTTTCCAGCGTTTTTCCGTCTCGACGGGCTATGGCCTGCCTCACTTGCTGTCGCCAGGGGTGCGGATCGATTGCCAGAGCGACCGCGCGGAGCGAAGCGGCGCCCGCGGCATTCCGGTTGGCGTGGCGGCCCAAAGCCCAGTCATCCAGGGCCGCCGCCAGGGCCGCCACCGTTTGCGTACGCGCGCCGAGGCGCTCGACCGCCTCTTCCTCGGTCAATTGGTCCAGGTCCACTCCCGCGTCCCGGAAGGCGGTCGCGTAGGCATCGTCGGCCCATTCTTTACGCTCCCTCTCCCACTCCATTTCCATTTCCGCCGTCCGTTCCAGGCGTATCTCTTCCAGCCGCTCGACCAGGTTCAAGTCGGCAAGCACCCGTTGGACCTGTCCTGCCAGCGCCGGATCCCCACCGCCCCCGGCTACCAGAGCTTCTGCCCGCCGGGTCGCGGCGAGCGCCGCGGGCCACTTCTGTTCGCGCTCCAGCCGGTCAACCTCGGTAAAGATCAGGTCGAGCTGCCCGGCCAGCTTCGCTTGACGCTCGGCTTGCATTCGAGCCGCTTCCGCCTCTCGAGCTGACCGGTCGCGCACCGTCCAGCCGATGCCGCTGCCCATGAGTACGAGGAAGAAAAGCACCAGTCCGGTGACCGCCACGGCCACCTTGTTCCGCCGGGCGAACTTGCGGAAGCGATAAAGCGCCGATGGCGGGCAGGCCTGCACCGGCTCGTCGTTCAAATGACGCTGCACATCCGCCGCGAAGCCGTTGGCCGTTTCATAGCGACGGTTGCGGTCCTTCTCCAGGGCCTTCATCACGATCCAATCGAGCTCGCCGCGGACGAGTTTGGTGAGCTTTGCAGGCTCGGTCTGGCGCAGGGCGGAGATGGAGGGGAGCGAGTCGTGGGAGTCGGACAGCCGGGTGCTGGGCTTCGGCGGCTCTTCCTCGCGGATGATCCGAAGCATCTCGTCGAAGGCGGCGGAGCGGAGGCGCTTGCGGTCGAAAGGGGTGCTGCCGGTGAGGAGCTCGTAGAGGAGCACGCCGAGCGAATAGATGTCGCTGCGGGTGTCGATGTCGAGCTGGTTGACCTTGGCCTGTTCGGGGCTCATGTATTCGAGCGTCCCGACAATCTGGCCATAGCCGGTGAACATCGTCTTTTCGGTCAGCGTCTGGCTGGTCGCCTTGGCCACGCCGAAGTCGATCACTTTGGGGACCGGCTGCTGGTCGTATTCGGCGACGAGGATGTTCGTCGGCTTGATGTCGCGGTGGATGATTCCCTTTTGATGCGCGTGCTGGATCGCCTGGCAAACCGGCAGCAGCAGCTCCAATCTCTGGCGAGGCGTGAGATGGTGTTCGTCGCAGTACTGGGTGATCGGCTGGCCTTTGACCAGCTCCATCACAAAATACGGCCGGCCGCTCGCCGTCGCTCCCGCATCCAGCACCTTGGCGATATTCGGATGGTCCATCAGCGACAGCGCCTGCCGCTCCGCCTCGAACCGGGCGATCACCTGCCGCGTATCCATCCCCGGCTTAATGATCTTGAGCGCCACCCGCCGCTTGACCGGCTCAGTCTGCTCGGCCATGTAAACGACCCCCATCCCTCCTTCGCCGATTTGCTGCAGGAGTTTGTAGGGGCCGATCTGCGTGCCCGGTTTCTCGGCGGGCGGCTGGTCGATGGTGATGTTGACGCCGGGCGGGGGAGCATCGAGAAGAAAGCTTTCCTCCCGTATGTGTTCCGCCAGCAGCTCTTCAACGAGGCGGCGCAGCTCACGGTCGTCGCCGCAGGCGGCAGCGAGATACGCGGCCCGCTCGGGGGCGTTCATTGCCACAGCCGCGATAAAGATGTCACGTTCCCGCATGATCGCTACTCACCTTGTTGGAAAGGCAAGCCTCCAGAAGACAGTGCGACGTTTCGCGTGCCGTCGCGCAGAGAATTTTTGGAAATAGGGGGCAACAGGCAGTTAGCTTAGCTCAGAATCGATTGCTAAACCCTCCCCCCGGCCCTCGCCCAAGGGGAGAGGGGGATCAGAGCGCGGCTTCGATTCTGCGGCGAAGCCAGGCCCGGGCAAACGACCAGAGAGAGTCGGCCGTGCGGGGAGAAATGCCCAAAACCTCGGCCGCCTGGGGAATGGTCAGACCGGCAAAGTAACGGAGTTTGACCAGTTCGGCTGCCTGGCTGTCGCTTGCCGCTAGGTGGTTTAGGGCTTCATCCAGCGCCAGTAAGTCACCCAAGGGCTCCTCGGCCAGGAGTTCGCCAGATTCAATCTCCACCCGCTGATGCTCGCCGCCATGTTTGACCCGCCCCTTACGGCGGGCACTTTCGACAATGATTCGCCGCATCGCCTCCGCCGCGGCCCCAAAGAAGTGGCCGCGGCTATTCCAGGACTGGACTTTCTCGACATCCACGAGCCGAATATAGGCATCATGCACGAGCGCCGTCGCTTGCAGCGTCTGTCCTGGCTGCTCCTGGGCGAGCTTCGCCGCGGCCAGTTTCCGCAGTTCGTCATAGACGAGTGGCAACAGTTGCTCCGCCGCAGACGGATCGCTGGATTCGATCTGCGACAAGATGCGGGTGACGTTGGACATGGACGGTGGCGCAAAGTCGAGGAATGTCCCCTCACTATACTGTGTTCACTCCTGTCGGGTCGGAGCGGCTCCAGAAAAGTCACCGGGTCTGCGACTCATAGTCCGTCGCGGGATACAATCGTTGATGTGACGGTTTTGACAAGACATCCCCTCGCGCATTTAACGGAACGAATCGGAACTGAATGGTTGGAATGGCGACAAGCCTTGAGATTCTGCGATCGCAACTGGTGGCCTGCCTGAGCGGTGTTCTGCCGGGCGCGGAGGCGCAGCGGCGGTTTGCGCCGGAGCTCGCCTATGGCCGGCACGCGGGACCGCCGGCTTACGATGCCCGCCAGGCCGCCGTGCTGGTGCTGGTCTATCCCCAGGAGGGAATGTGGTTTGTGCCGACGATCGTGCGGACCCAGGCCATGAAAGAGCATGCCGGGCAGATTGCACTTCCAGGCGGCTGTGTGGATGCCGGCGAAACGCCCGCGCAAACGGCCCTCCGGGAGTTCGAGGAGGAACTCGGGTCCAGCCGAGGGGAGATGGAAGTGCTGGGAGCCCTTTCGCCAGTTTACGTGTTTAACAGCAACTTCTACGTCCACCCGTTCATGGCGATTTGTGGAGCTCGACCGGACTTCCAGCCGAGTGCCGCTGAGGTGACTGAGTTGATCGAGATGCCGCTGCGGGCCTTGTTATTGCCGGAGAATCACGCTTCCCATCAGATTCACCGCCGCGGCGTGACGTTTCGAGCTCCCCACATTCAAATCGGTCAGCACCGCGTTTGGGGAGCCACCTGCTTGATTCTGGCGGAATTGATGGCCGTCATCGGCGAGTGTGCCGCCCTTGGCGAGGCGTAAGCACCAGTTCTATATTGACGCTCTAGCCAGAAGCGAACCTGCGTCGCGGATTTCCTGTCTGAACCGGACCCGCCGAAGCCGGCGCGAGCAAACACGATTTGGGGAACGACATCATGATACGCGTGGGTATTCTGGGAGCGACCGGTTACACGGCTTTGGAACTGATCAAGATTCTGCTCCGCCATCCGGGGGCAGAAATCACCGCGCTCACCAGCCGGCAGGAGGGGCGTCCGCATATTTCGTCGATTCATCCGTCGCTGACGGGCAGGCTCGATCTGTGCCTGGAGGATTTTGGGGCAAGTGTCCTGGCTGACCGCTGCGACTGCGTATTTAGCTGCTTGCCTCATGCGGCTTCCGCGGAGTCGGCTAAGGCGCTGGTCGCCGCAGGCGTGCGCGTGATTGATTTCAGCGCCGACTATCGACTCGACGATGCTGCTACGTATAAAAGATGGTACGACCACGACCATCCGGACGCGGAGCGGCTGGGAAAAACGCCGTACGGCCTGCCCGAGCTGTTTCGCGAGCAGATTCCTGCGGCGAAGCTCATTGCCAATCCCGGCTGCTATCCCACCTCCGCCATTTTGCCGCTGGCTCCTCTCCTCAAAGCGGGCCTGATTGAGCCGAGTGACATCATCGTCGATTCCAAGAGCGGCGTCTCCGGCGCTGGCCGCACGCCCAAGCTCAACACGCTGTATCCCGAATGCAACGAAAGCATCTCGGCCTACAGCGTCGGCAAGCACCGCCACCAGCCGGAGATTGAGCAGATTCTCGGCCGGGCGACAGGCAAGAAAGTCGAAGTCATCTTCACCCCCCATCTCGTGCCGATGGATCGAGGCATTCTGACAGTTTGTTACACCCGGCCGACGGGAACTTTGACAGAAGAAAATGCCCTTGCCACGCTGAAGGAGTTTTACGCCGGCCAGCCCTTTGTCCGGATTGTCAAACATCTGCCCGCAACCAAGGACACGACGCACACCAACTTCATCGACATCACCGCCCGCATCGTCCGCAATCGTCTGCTGCTGATCAGTGCCGAAGACAACCTCATCAAAGGGGCGTCTGGCGCGGCGGTGCAGAACTTCAATCTGATGTATAGCTTTGCGGAGACAACGGCCCTGCTGTAGCGATCAACCTTGAACCTCAAACCTTGAACTCATTTCCATGCTCCCACTCGGCTTTCAATTCTCCGGCGTTCACTGCGGTATCAAAAAGAACCCGCAAAAAGAGGACTTCACGCTGGTCCATTGCCCGCAGGGAGCGGTAGCGGCGGGAGTCTATACGCAAAACCTGGTTTTCGCCGCGCCGGTGGCCCTCGACCGCGAACGAACGCCGTCGTCCGATATTCGCGTCGTGGCGGTCAATTCCGGAAATGCTAATGCCTGCACGGGAGAGCGGGGGATGAAGGACGCCCGTGAAATGGCCCGCATCGCCGCGGCCGCTTGCGGGGCGGAAGAGAAGCAGGCGCTCGTGATGTCGACGGGCATCATCGGCGTCTTCCTGCCCATGGAGAAAATCGCCGCCGGGGCGAAGGCGGCAGCGGCGAAACTCGGCAGCAACGAGGATTCCTTTTTGGCGGCGGCAAGAGGCATCACCACCACGGACAAATCGCACAAAGTCGCCAGTCGCGAGTTGCAGATCGGCGGCAGGACCATTCGCATCGCCTGCTTCTGCAAGGGGGCCGGCATGATTGGCCCGAATATGGCGACCATGCTGGCTGTTGTCGCCACCGATGCGGCTCTGACTCCTGCCGATGCTCAGATCGTCCTCAAGAATGCCGCGGACGAGAGCTTCAACTGCATCAGCGTCGAAGGGCACATGAGCACCAACGACACCATGCTGCTTCTCGCCAGCGGCTCCGCATCCGCCACGCCGCTCTCCGGCGACGACCTGAAGGTTTTCCAAACAGGCCTTACCGCAACCAGCATCGAACTCTGCAAGCAAATCCCCGATGACGGTGAAGGTGCCAGCCACCTCATTTGCATCACCATCGAAGGCTGCAAATCGCGATCAGCGGCTCGACAAATTGCCCAGTCCGTCGCCAACAGCGCCCTCGTCAAAACGGCCGTCTCCGGCGGCGATCCCAATTGGGGCCGCATCGTCTCCGCCGCAGGATATGCTGGCGTCCCCTTCAATCCGGCGGGTGTCGATTTGCGGGTGAATGGCCACCTGCTTTACCACCAAGGAGCGCCGGTCCCCTTTGACGCCAAGACGGTTTCGCAGTCCATTAAGGGGAAGCGCGAGACCGATCTGGTCCTGACGTTTCGCGAGGGGAGCGAGAGTATCCGCTTCTGGACCAGCGACCTCAACGCGGACTACGTCCGCTTCAATGCCGACTATTCCACATGAAAACGCCGATCGAGCGATTGTGGCAGGGGGGCATCGTTCTAGGGATTGTCTTTGTCGCCTCCGTGGTCGGTTATCGTTTCCTGGGTGGCTATCCGTGGATCGAATCGGTCTGGATGGTGGTCATCACCATCGCCAGCGTCGGCTACGGCGAGCGGAGCACGCTTCCCTGGCACATGCAGCTCTTCACGGTTGCCGTGATCCTGTTCGGAATCTCCGCCGCCGGGTACACTTTCGGCGGCTTCCTGCAGCTTCTGCTGGCGGGAGAGCTGGAAGACGTGATGGGACATCGCCTCATGAAGCAGCAAATCGACAAGCTTAGCGGCCACACCATCATTTGCGGCTTCGGCCGGATTGGCCGCACTCTGGCCGACGACATGGCTCGCCATCAGCAGCGGTTCGTCATCATTGAGCAGAACGAAGAGAACCTCGCGGCAGCCCGCGAAGCCGGCTATCTCTGTCTGCACGGGGACGCGACCGAGGACGAAATGCTGCTGGCCGCCGGCTGCCATCGAGCGAAGGCGCTCATCACCGGCCTCCCCAACGATGCGGCCAACGTGTTCATCACGCTTACGGCCCGCAACATCAATCGCGATCTGCTGATCGTGGCCCGGGCCGGCCACGGCTCCAGCGAACGCAAGCTTCGCCAGGCCGGTGCGGACAAAGTGGTCCTCCCATCGGCCATCGGCGCCCAGCTCATGTCCCGCATGATCATGCGGCCAACGACCGCGGACCTGATGGAACTGGTTGCCGAGCAAGGCAATCTCAACGTGCAGCTCGATGAGATGCGAGTCGGACAGGCGTGCCAACTGCTTGGCAAGAGCATTCGCGATACCAACGCCCACAGCCAATTTCGCCTGCTCGTCCTGGCGATCAAGCAAGTCAGCGGAAAAATGATCTTCAATCCTGAGGCCGACTACAAGCTGGAACTGAGCGACATTATCATCCTGATGGGAAAGAAGAGCGACATCGAACGATTTTGCCAAGAATTCGCCGGCCCGTAGTTGCTGCATTTCTTCCAATACAAGACAAGCCCCATGTTCGCTGAAATCGCCGCTGCCGCTCCCGAAGTATCCGGCCCGCTCACGCATATCATCGCGCTGATCGCCCTCACGCTGATGGAAATCGTGCTGGGGATCGACAACATCGTCTTCATCTCGGTCGTCACCAGCCGCCTGCCAGAAAAGGAACAGGCCTCGGCTCGCCGGATTGGCCTGGCCGCGGCCATGGGCACGCGCATCCTGCTGCTGCTCACGATCACCTGGATCATGAACCTCAAGCACGCGGCGTTTTCGCTCGACATGATCCCCTTCAGTCCCGATTGGGTGAACTGGCTGAAAACCCATCAGGATATCAACGAGGTGAGCTGGAAGGACATCATCTTGGTCGGAGGCGGCTTGTTCCTCATCAACAGCTCGGTGCGGGAAATCCACGCCAAGATGGAAGGGGAGAGCCACGAGAAGACCGCCATTGCCCCCGCCAAATACAGCAGCGTGATTTTCCAGATTGCCGTGCTCGACATCATCTTCTCGCTCGACAGCGTGATCACCGCCGTCGGCATGGCGGAAGCCATCTGGGTCATGATCACCGCGGTGGTTCTCGCCGTGGCCGTGATGATGGTCTTCTCCGGCATGATCGCCCGCTTCGTCGAACGGCACATGACGGTGAAAATGCTGGCCCTCAGCTTTCTCCTCCTCATCGGCGTGACGCTCGTCGCCGACGGCCTGGGGACCGAAATCAACAAGGGCTACATCTACTTCGCCATGGGCTTCGCCTTGCTTGTGGAGATTTTCAATCTCCGCGCCCGCGCCAAAGCGAAGAGGCGAACGGCGAAAGATGCCGATCGAGAGCATTCATTTGTGGATTGACAACAAGATCGGAGTCCTTTCATGATTAGCGCAGCTAAACAAGAACTGCGCAGCGTCCTTGCTCAAGTTGCCCAAATCCGATGACCCAGGATTCTCGGATGCCGGCGAGGGCTGGATAATAGTCCTCTCTGGACGTCTGAAGAATGAGTCCGTCCAAGGTCGAAGTGTCACACAAGGTTCCGAGAAGGATCCCTTTTTCAACACGCCCTCGAGAGCCTCGCGGAGTTATCCATGGTTCGCTTCCTTGTTTTCGCCGCGACCACGTTCGCGCTGCTCGGCTTTACGGAGCCCTTGGCCGCTCAGCCACGACGGCCCAATATTCTGTTCATCCTGGTGGACGATCAGTCGCCGTTCGACCTGAAGGTCTATGAGCCGACGTCGAAGCTGGAAACTCCCGTGCTGGACCAGTTGGCTGCGGAAGGGATGGTTTTTGACGGGGCGCATCACATGGGGGCGTTTGTCGGGGCGGTTTGCACGCCGTCGCGGCACATGTTGATGAGTGGACGAACCGTGTGGCATTTGCCCATCGGCCCGGGAGCGAAAGAGCATTGCCCCCCCAACCTGGAGCAAAACACGCTGGCGGCCGTTTTCAATCGCGCCGGATATGCGACCATGCGGACCTGCAAGATTGGCAACAGCTATGAAGGGGCGAACAAGCAGTTCACCGTGCGGAAGGACGCGACCAAGCGCGGGGGGAGCGACGCCGAAGGAAGCGCGTGGCACGCCGACCAGGTGCTCGATTATCTGAAGCAGCGTCAATCGACTCAGGACGCGCGGCCCTTTTTGATCTATTTTGGGTTCTCGCACCCGCATGACACCCGCGACGGCAAGCCGGAGCTGCTGGCCAAGTATGGCGCGGTCAATCATGCGGATAAGAAGTCGCTGCCGCCCGCCAATGCTAAGCAGCCTCCCCTGCCTGCGAACTATCTGCCGGCCCATCCGTTTCCTCATGGGCACCCCGGCCTGCGGGACGAAGTGGATGTGAGCGGCGTCTGGGAGAATCGGGACGAGCGGACGATTCGCAACGAGCTGGGGCGGGAGTTTGCCTGCTGCGAGAACATTGACATGCAGATTGGCCGTGTGCTGGAAAAGCTCAAGGGGATGGGGGAACTGGAAAACACCTACATCATTTACACGGCCGACCACGGCATGGCGATCGGCCGCCACGGCTTGCAGGGGAAGCAGAATCTCTATGACCACACCTGGCGAGTCCCATTCATCGCCAAAGGGCCGGGGATCAAGCCTGGATCGCGCGTGCCAGGGAACATCTATCTGCTGGACGTGCTGGCCACGCTGTGCGACCTTGCGGGAGCGAAGCCGCCGGACTCGAACGAAGGGATCAGCTTTCGGTCCGTCCTGGAAGGGAAGCAGCAGACGGCGCGGGAGGTCCTTTATGGCGTTTATTGCGGCGGCACCCGGCCCGGCATGCGGTGCGTGAAGAAGGGGGATTGGAAGCTGATTGAGTATGACGTAATGGATGGCAAGGTCCGCCAGACGCAGCTCTTTAACCTCGCCGAAAATCCCTACGAGTTCATCGAGCAGCATCATGACGCAAAAGTAATGGCCCTCACTGGACACACGCCCGAGCAGCATCAGCGAAACTTGGCCGGCGACCCGCGCTATGCCGACAAGCTCCGCGAAATGCAAGGCTTGCTGCTGGCAGAGATGCGGCGGCTGGATGATCCTTACCGCCTGTGGAATCAGCCTGGGGACGACCTCAAGCCGCCAGCGGCAGAGACGAAGGCAAAGCAGCGGAAGAATTCCCCGACGAAAAATGACCGACGAAAAATGTCCCGTGATTGACGTCCGGGAGTCCACGCACCATCCTGGCGGCCAGACGCAACACCCCCTCCCAAGAAACGCCGGTGCGACCATGAAGTGTGTGCTTCCGTTCCTGTTCAGTTTTTGCTGCTTGCTGGCTGCGGCCGCGCTGGCGGCTGAGCCTGACCGGCCCAACATCATCGTGATCTTCGCCGACGACCTGGGATACGGCGACCTGGGCTGCTATGGTTCGCCGACCATTCGTACGCCGCAATTGGACCGCATGGCGGCGGAAGGGGTGCGCTTCACCGATTTTTATTCGGCGGCGGAGGTTTGTACCCCCAGTCGAGCCGCGTTATTGACGGGGCGTTATCCAATCCGGAGCGGCATGTGCGGAGATCGGCGGGTGCTGTTTCCCAACTCTAAGGGAGGCCTGCCGGCACAGGAGGTGACCATCGCCGAAGCGCTGCGTGAGCGAGGTTACGCGACCGCTCACATTGGCAAATGGCATTTGGGCATTCACGAAGAATCGCGGCCGCTGAAGCAGGGATTTGAGCAGAGCTTTGGCCTGCCGTACTCGAACGACATGGACGCGCGTGCCGATTTGCCCAAGGGATCTTCCGGCTCCGCGACCCCCCCCGAGGACGGCTGGAATGTGCCGCTGCTGCGGAATGGAAAAGTCGTCGAGCCAGCCGCCAGGCAATCGACATTGACAAAGCGGTATACCCAGGAGGCGGTGAAATTCATCGCGGAGAAGAAGGAGTCGCCGTTCTTTCTGTACCTAGCCCATACTTTTCCGCACGTGCCGTTGTTCGCCTCGCCGGATTTTCAAGGAAAAAGCCGAGCGGGTATCTACGGTGATGCGGTCGAAGAGCTGGACTGGAGCGTGGGACAATTGCTGGATGCGTTGCGCCAGCAGGGGCTCGCCCAGCGGACGTTTGTCTTTTTCACCAGCGACAACGGCCCGTGGCTGATCATGGGTAATCAGGGGGGAAGTGCCGGACCGCTGCGAGATGGGAAGGGGAGCACCTGGGAAGGGGGCATGCGCGTGCCCGGCATCGCCTGGTGGCCTGGTAAAATCAAGCCAGGCGTGAGCAGCGAACTTGCCAGCACGATGGACGTCTTTTCCACTGCACTCGCGCTGGGCGGGGCGGCCGTGCCCAAGGATGTGACCATTGATGGACGAGACTTGTCGCAATTGCTGTTGCAGGGCCGCCCCTTGGCGGAAGCTCCCTACTTTTTTTATCGCGGTGACAAACTGGCGGCATGTCGCTTGGGTTCATGGAAAGCACACTTTTTGACGCAGACGGGATATGGTCAGCCCCAGCCGGAACGGCATGATCCTCCGCTACTGTTTCATCTGGGCCTTGATCCGTCCGAGAAGCGTAATGTCGCCGTGGCGAACGCCGCCGTCCTGGCCCGCATTCAGTCCGCTGTTCAAACGCATCAGAGGGCGGTCGTTCCTGGCCGGCCGCAGCTCAAGTGAACGGATTCGCGGAGGGTAGCCGGCACAAATTGGATAGGGACAGTGGAACGATTCACCCGCCGGGTAGGACCAGCGGCATGAAAAATGAACGCCAGGACCGTTTCCTACGTATCATCGTAACTGCTTGTCGGCCTTGTACTTGACGCCAGCTATCAGGACGTTCAGGATGGAATTTGGGGTGAGGATGGGGGTCGTTTATTTCCAGTCCCCGGCTAGGGCTTAGGGAACTTTCGCACGCGGTTTTGCGTCAGAAGCGGTGAACACGTGGAGCAGGACGACGACAGGTTGATTGACCTCGTTCTGCAGGGCGATTCAGCGGCTTTTAGCGTGCTGGTTCGCCGGTATCAGGACCGGTTGTTCACCGCCCTGGTGCATATCGCGAGTTCCCGCGACGAAGCGGAAGATGTGGCTCAGGAAGCCTTCATTCAGGCTTACCTCAAGCTCTCTTCCTTCGAGCGGCAAAGCTCGTTCTATACCTGGCTCTATCGCATTGCCTTCAACACGGCCATCAGCCGGCGGAGAAGGAAGCGGGTGGAGACCTCGATCGAACAGGCCAAAGAAGCCGTTGGCGACGAGCCGGCGGATCGGGGAGAGAAGCCGCACGACCGCTTGATGCGGGAAGAGCGGGCGGAGTTGATTCGGCGAGCACTTGGGGAGCTCTCCGAGGAGCACCGGGCGATCCTGGTGTTGCGGGAGATGGAAGGTTGCGACTACGAGGAGATCTCCCAGATTTTGGATCTTCCCGTGGGGACCGTTCGCAGCCGCCTGCACCGGGCCCGTTTACAACTGAAAGAACAACTGACCGGAGTGCTCGACGAGCCGATGGAATAATGTAGCGACCACAATCTCTACGGGATAACGAATTGCCATGAGCAGGGAATTGCACGACGAACGAATCAGTGCCTATCTGGACGGCGAGCTCTCCGCCGGGGAGCGGGCCGAGATGGAAGAGTTGCTGAAGACCAGCAGCAGCCATCAGCAAGTGCTGGCGGAATTGATTTCGCTCCGCGAGAGCTTTCAGTCGCTGCCGCATTACACGCTGGGAAATGACTTTGCTGCTCGAGTGACGGTGGCGGCCTTGAAGGCAGCGGAAGACGCGCGGGGAGCGACTCGCGACACCCGGCCTATGCCGGCCGCGGTTCGGTCGGGCTCGGCCATGCAGAAATGGCTGCTCGCCGCCGTGGGTGGAATTGCGGTGACCGCGGCTAGTGTCGCGCTGGTCGTTTACAACTGGAATGGCAAGGACAACAACATTGTCGTGGTGAAACCGCCGGTGATCAACGAGCCGGTCGTCAGCGAATTCGTCCGCGCGGTTTCCAGCACGAAAGACAATGAAGCAGTCGTCGTGCGAGTCAAGCTGACCAAGGACGCTATCCGGGGCAAGTTTCTGGACAACGCCCTGGCCGCCCATGGCATTCAAATGGCGACCGCCGATGCCAACAATGAAGCCGCCCGACAGACCGGACTGGCCTACAAAGAAATGGTCAAATCACAAGTTGGCGCCGCTGTGGCACCGGGTGCGGCAGACGTTGTCTTCCTCGAGGCCAACGTGGCTCAGCTCGAACAGGCGCTGGGCGAACTCGCCAACAACCCCGCCGCCAAAGCCACCTTCGCGCCGGAATCGCTGGTGGCATCCATCGGCCAAGGACCAATGGCCAGGGAACGGCCGGAAGGGGAGCCCGGCAGCGTGGGAACCCAGTCCAAGATTCCTTCCGGCGGCTACTACCAGCACATGCCTCCCCGTGGCTTTACGCTGACTCCCGCCCCCACCGCACCTGCTCTCCAGCCAGGCGCGAAAGTCCCCGTCAAGAAATCGGCTCGGGTGCTGATTGTGGTGGAAGTGGTGGACTAAGTGGCATGCGGCAACGTGGTTGCTCTTTGCATCTCTGTGGCCGCGTCGCCCGCAAGTAGCTTTCTTGCCCCTTCACCGGTATGATGACAGCTCAGGGGTTTCGCTGCACTGTGTTGTTGTCAGCGGGCAGCGCCGTTCGGCGCGACTTTCCATCTTTGAGCGAGAAGTTTCCATGCCCCAAGCAGTTGTCGATCCGGAAGAACTGCGGCAGTTTGCCCAGAGCCTGAAGAAGTTCAATAATGGCCTCCGCGAGCAGGCGGGGTCGCTGGCCAACAAGCTGTCGGCTTTGAGTGCGACTTGGCGCGATCAAGAGCACAAGAAGTTCGCCGAGCAGTTCGAGACCAACATGAAAGTGCTGGTCCGCTTCACGGAAAGTGCCGACCAGTATGTCCCATACCTGCTGCGGAAGGCGGAGCACATTGAGGATTACTTGCAGAAGTGACGTCTGCTACTCGAATTCGCCTTCGCCCCTATGGCCGCCCGCTCCGCGAATATCACCTCGATTGAAACCATCCGCACGTTTGCCACGGCGCTGATCGCGTTTGAAGACGGAACCGAGGACGCCGCCGTGCAACTGGAACTCGAGGCCCGCCGGCCGGTCGCCTGGATCGATGAGCTGAGTGCGTATTGGCCGAAGGAGGTGCGGAAAGCCTCGGACAACGTCAGCGAAGCCCGCATCTCTCTGGAGAAATGCGAATTGACGATCAGTGGCGAGGACCGGCGCAGTTGCTACGACGAGCGGAAAGCCCTGGAGAAGGCCAAGCGCCGCCTTCGCACTGCCGAGGAGAAGGTGCAAGCCGTCCGCCGCTGGAAGGTGCAGATTCGCAAGGAGGTCGAGGAGTTTCAGGTGCAGATTGCCAAGCTCCGGCAGTTTTTGGAGAGCGACCTCGTTCGCAGCATCACTTCGCTCAAGCGGATGAGCGAGGCGTTGGAACAGTACGTGCAGCGGTCGGTGGGACAAAGCGGAAGCGAGGCTTCGTCCACGGCCAAAGGGAGTGGCGATTCTGCCAGTGAGGCCGCCCCATGAAAGTGATGGACTTGAATACCGGCCTGGCCCGGCTGACGCAGGCGTTTACGGACCTGAAAGACCGCTGGGTGGAAACCAAGGACGTCTGGACCGACGATGTCAGCCGCGATTTCGAGAAGACGCAGCTCCAGCCGATCCTGCCGCACTTGCAACTCCTCACGGCAGCGGCTCAGCGGCTGCAGGATGTGGTGACGAAGGCGGAAAAGGAATGCGAGGACAAGCCGGAGTTTTGAAAACCACTTAATCTTTATCCTACTGTTAATCCTCTTCTTCGCTGGACGGAGGACAGTGGAGGATGGAGGATTAAGATTAAGAGTAGGATTAAGATTAAGATATGAGTTTGACTGCTGAGTTGACCACTGACCGTGAGCGTGAGCTCATCCGCAAGGTGACGGAGCTCGTCGTCTGGCGTGCCCGCGAAGAGCGGGAGACCGCGGAGCGCGATGCCGCTCGGAACGAGCGGGCGAAAGGCGATTTCGAAGCACAGCGCAGCGGCGCGACGACCACGTTTGAGCGGGATCACGGGGCGCTCGTCGCCGAATATCGCGACGCTCGCGAGGCGATCCTTTTCAAGTACGAGTCCGACGGTTATGCCGTTTCGCAACAGGAGGAGGCGCTCGTCGACAAGGTGACCGCGAAGCACGACGAAGCTCTGGACGACGCCAAGACTCTTTGGCAGCATCGGCATCAGGAAGTCCAGGTCACATTCAAGGATCAGGAAGGGCTGCCGCAGAAGGAGTACCTCACGTACAAGCACCAGTGCGACGGCAGCCTTGCGGAAGTGGAGGGACTGGAAGCGCAGGGGCAAGCCATTGTTCGCCGCCGCTGCGATTGGCCGGTTTCCACCGCGGCTGCCACTGCTCCACCGACCGGAATGACCCGTGTCATGTGCCGAGAGCGGGCGGTCGCGGCCATCACCCGCATCCGCGAAACGCTGCACATCGTCGAGCAGGCTCCCGCCGCCCGATTCATCGAAGATGGCTGGCCATTCCTGATTTTCCTGTTCACGCTGGTAGCGGCGGGGCTGGGAGTATTTTTCCTGTGGGGAAAATGGGGTATTCCCGGGTCGGCACTGGTGGCGGCGGGAGTGCTGCTCCCCATCGTCGTCGCGATATTGTCGCGACAGATTGCCCGCCCGTTCGCCAAGAGCCAGACCCTTCGCCTCCTTCCCGACTTGCAGCAGGCCATTGTGCAAACACGCGTGGAAATCGCCACCACGGTGCATGCCGCCAAGATCGAAGCCGAGCAGAAGTATCGACAGATGGTGGAAAAACGCGACCTGGATTTGGCGACCGCCAAGAACCAGTGGAAGGATACCCGCCACAAACTGCGGGGACAGCAGGAAACCCGACTGGCGAGCATCGCCGACGATTTTAACCGCAAGCGCCGGGCTATCGAGGACATCAACGAGCGGCAACTGGGGGCTATCGAGGCGAAATATCCTCACCGGATTCAAAAGTTTGAGCAGGACTTTGAGCGGCTGATGGTGAACGTCAACGAGGCCTATCGCGTGCAGCGAGTCGCCCTCGGGCAGCAGTCCCAGCAGGATTGGAACGAGCTGGCAACGAATTGGTCGGCGGGGTTGGCGGAGTTCCAGGCCGGCGTCGACCAGATGAACGAATTCTGCGACACCCATTTTCCCCCCTGGCGGCAAAACGGCACGACGGAAAGGCCAGCTCCCCACGGCAGCATTCCCGCCATTCGCTTCGGCCGGTTTGACTTCAACCTCAGCACGCTTCCCGGCGGCCTCCCCACAGCGAAAGACCTGGCTGTTCCAAGGGACCAGTTTGAAATTCCGGCCCTGCTCTCTTATCCCGGCTGCCCATCGCTCTTGCTCGAAGCCGAGGCCGAGGGGCGCGACGCCGCCACGCAGGTCATCCAAAACATGATGCTGCGGCTCCTCACCTCGCTGCCGCCGGGCAAGGTTCGCTTCACGATTTTGGACCCCGTCGGCCTCGGCCAGAACTTTTCCGCCTTCATGCACCTCGCCGACTATGACGAACGGCTGGTGACCAACCGCATCTGGACCGAGTCGAACCACATCAATCAGCGGCTGACCGATTTGACGGAGCACATGGAGAACGTCATCCAGAAGTATCTCCGCAACGAGTTCGCCTCGATCCAGGAATACAACGAGCACGCGGGGGAAGTCGCCGAACCTTTCCAAATTCTCGTCGTCGCCAACTTCCCGGCTAACTTCTCGGACGAAGCCGCTCGCCGGCTCGTGAGCATCGCGGCCAGCGGAGCCCGCTGCGGCGTCTACACCCTCATTAGCACCGACGAGAAGCTGAAGGTCCCTCGCAATTTCGACATCGCCGATTTGGAGAGCCAGGCCGCCACGCTCGTCTGGAACGTCGAGCAGAAACGCTTCGCCTGGAAGCATGACGAGCTGAAGAGCCTCTCGCTGGTGCTCGAGTCGCCGCCAGGGGACGAGCAGTTCACCGAGATCATCAAGTCCGTCGGCAAACTGGCTAAGGACGCCGCTCGCGTCGAAGTACCCTTCCAATCCGTCACCCCTAGTGAAACGGAATTGTGGAACGGCGACAGTCGCAGCGAGATCGAAGTCCCGCTCGGCCGGGCCGGAGCCACCAAACTGCAATACATGCGGCTGGGGAAAGGGACCAGCCAGCATGTCCTCATCTCAGGAAAGACCGGCTCGGGAAAATCGACGCTGCTCAACGCGCTCATCACGAATCTCGCACTGCACTATTCTCCCTCGGAGCTGCAGTTCTATCTCATCGACTTCAAAAAAGGGGTCGAGTTCAAAGCCTACGCTTCCTTCCGACTGCCCCACGCGCGGGTCATCGCCATCGAGAGCGAGCGAGAGTTCGGCATGAGCGTGCTGGAGCGGCTGGACCAGGAACTGAAGCGTCGCGGCGATTTGTTCCGCAAACATGGCGTGCAAGACCTCAAGGGCTACCGCCGGGCGGAGCCGGATGCCGAGATGCCGCGCATTCTGCTCATCATCGACGAGTTCCAGGAGTTCTTCACGACCGACGATCGCATCTCGCACGACTCGTCGCTCTTGCTCGACCGCCTAGTCCGTCAAGGGCGAGCTTTCGGCATCCATTTGCTGCTCGGATCGCAGACTTTGGCGGGGGCCTACTCGCTGGCCCGCAGCACCATCGGCCAGATGGCGGTCCGCATCGCCCTGCAATGCAGTGAGTCGGACGCCCACCTCATCCTCAGCGAGGACAACACGGCCGCCCGCCTCCTCAGCCGGCCGGGCGAAGCGATTTACAACGACGCCAACGGTCTGTTCGAAGGGAACCATCCTTTCCAGGTCGTCTGGCTCTCCGACCACCTTCGCGAGGACTACCTGCGGAAGGTTTCGGCGATGGCCTTCGAGCGGAAATTGAATCTGCCGCCCCCCACGGTCTTCGAAGGGAACGCCGCGGCCGACATTGCTGACAACCATTTGCTTACTGAAGTCCTCCGCCAACCACCGACCGAGCGGCTCGCTCCGCGGGCCTGGCTCGGCGCTGCAGTCGCCATCAAGGATCCGACGCAAGTCCTCTTCCGCCGCCAAGGAGGAACCAACCTCCTCATCGTCGGCCAGCAGGAAGAACTGGCCCTCGGCATCCTCACCAGTTGTCTCCTCAGCCTCGCCCCGCAACTAAAACCTGCGGCCGCCCCCCAATCTGCGGAATCCGCGAAATCTGCGGATTCCCCCCTCTCAACTTTCTACATCCTCGACGGCACCCGCCCTGACTCCCCCGAAGCGGGCTGCTGGCGGAAGCTCAAGTCCGATCTTCCCATCGACGCTCAACTCGTCACGACCCGTGATGCAGCCGAGGCCGTCGCCAAAATCGCCACCGAAGTGGATCGCCGCCTGACTGCCGCCGACCAGAACGCTGAGCCGATCTTCCTCTTCATCTACAACCTGGCCCGCTTCCGCGAGCTGAAAAAGTCGGAGGAGTTTAGCTTCGGAGAAGAGGGCGGGGCGAGCGGCGATAAGCAAATCGCCACCATCCTGCGGGAAGGACCGGCTCTGGGCGTCCACACGCTCATCTGGTGCGACTCCTACAACAACGTCAGCCGCTGGATCGACCGTCCGAGCATGCGGGACCTGGAACTCCGCGTCCTGTTCCAAATGAGCGCCACCGACAGCAGTAATCTCATGGACAGCCCCGCCGCCAGCCGCCTCGGGGGCCACGTCAGCATCTTCTACAGCGAAGAACAAGGCTCCGCGGAAAAATTTCGCCCCTACGGCCTCCCTTCGCCGGAATGGCTGGCGGGCGTCAAAGAATTGCTCTGTACCCCAACAGGCGACCGGCCCGCGCTCCACGTAGAACGGGCTTCCTAGCCCGTTCCCGACAGCCTGAGAAGCCCCTCCCGAAAGGCAAGTTCTGATTCACTGATTCTCAGTCGTTTGGACCGGGAACACCCACGGGACTGGCCCACTATTTCTGCTCTTTGACTCTGTCCCCCAGCAGTCTCGTCAGCAGGTCGAGCTTGGTTTCAAGCGCGCGGAGGCGCTCTTCCATCTGCCGGAGCCTCTCCTCGGTGGCGGCCGGGGCGAGGCCTGGACGGCCCCCTTTGCCGGTCGACTGTTCCAGGGCCAGCTCTTTCTGCTTGGCACGCAGCTTCTCCATTTCGACGGCCCGTTCTTCCAGCTTCTTGAGGACACGGTCCTGCGGAAGTTCCAAAAGCACGACGTAATTGATCTCCGCAATTCTCGAATCGGCGTCCACCACCCGAATGCCAATGGGGATCGCGGCAGGCAGGCCGACGGGCTTGCGGCCGGTGATTTTCTCGAACATCGGGGCGCTCGTGGCCTGAAGGGACATCAAGGCCGCTTGCGGAGAGGAGTTCGGTTCGAGCAGCTCGAAGCGGCCTGGCTCGGTGATCTGCTGTTCGAGCGCCGCCAGCAGCTTGGGCCCGTCCACCGTGACGGCCGCGGTTTCTGAATCGATGGAAATCTCGGCTCGCGAAATTGTAAGCGCCGCTTGAATCGGCTTCTTCGCTCCGGGGAGCGAATGGGTCAGCTTCGTGGGCTGCTTGCTGTCCAATACGAACGTGGACTGCCGCGGCTCAATGACCAGCGGCTGCGGCAGTTTTTCCAGGATCGCATTGGGAATGGCGTAGCGGTAAAGACTGTCGCCATGGAGCACCGCCACACCGGACGTCAGCGGGCGGACCACGACTGCCGCGGCGGCCCGGTTGTGCACTTGCGGCGCTTCTCGGACCGCCAGGTTCACAGTCTGCTGATGAACGCCGGCCGCCAGATCGTCAACGGTCAGCTTCAGGGTTTGCTCGGTGCTGTAGGTGTGCGTGGAGACATTCTTTTGCTGGATCGTGGCTGCGGCCGTGACCAGCGCCGGCACGTCATCCAGCACCACGCTGGCCTGTTGCGTCTGGCCGGAGAGTCCCGAATAAACCTGGCGGGCAGGCTGCGGCAGCTTCCCCCAGCTCGACAGGGCTCCGCTGGCACCGCCATTCCGCATGCCGGGCATTCCGGGGAACGCCGGCCCCACGCGCCCGCCTGCCAGCGACAAACCGGGCGCTCCCAGCAACAGCCGCGGCGTTTTGAGCTCGCTGTCATACAACACATGGTTGAGCAGCCAGCCGTCGCGAATCCGGGTCACCGCCTGCGGCTGCTGCTGGCGCTGGTCAAATTCGATCCCCATTCTCTCCTGCGTTGCAGTCGCCTTTCCCAGGGCGGGATTGAGCTTCATGTCAGGTAGTGTCCAGCAGGCAATTCCGCCGGTCTTGAGGCTGGCGAACAGATTCGTGTTAACGACTTGCAAAGAGAGGACGTCGTCGCTGGCGGCGAGCGATTTTTGTTTCGCCGGCTCCAGGGCGGTGAAGTACACGAGCTGATTGCTTCCCTGCTGGGCGACGAAGACTTGCTTGCCATCCGTCGCCGCAGCAGTGACACGAAACGGAACGCGGGCTTCGGCCACAACTTTGAGAGTTGCCAGGTCCACAATCGCCATGCGGGTGGTGGGATCGGGCGCTGCTTCTTCCCGAGGAACGGAAAAGTCCTGGGAGGACTGCTGTTGCCAGCAGACCGCCGTCTCGTCCAGCGGGCTCACGGCCAAGGCCCCCGCGAGGAACGGCAGCTTGGCGCTAGGAAAGGCAACGTCGACTGGCACCATCTGCGTGGTGGAGATGTCTCCATGACTCAAGCCGATATTGAGCTGGTGCCTCCCGACCTGGTCCACAGTGGGTGTCCACGCCAAGGTGTCGCCGGTCACTTTCATCCCGGCGGGGGGCTCGGCAATTTCCAATTTGGTACGCGCGTCCACCAGGGACAGCTTCAACTTTCCGGGTAGACCCACGGTGAATCCTGGCTGATCGCTCACCCTGGCCAGCAAGAACGGCTCGCTCGGAAGCTCGATTTTCGCGAGGGAAACCAGCGCCACTTTGGAGCCTTTGGCGACCACCACGCGATCCCGCTCGCCATCGGCAAAGGTGCAAAGTTTGGTTCGCACCGACCGGCCTTCCCCATTGGGGTCTAGCTTAATCGTCTCCGACGGATCCTCGCGCGGAAAGCGACTGTTTTCCGACAGTCCCGCCGGCATGGTCACCCTGCCGGCCGTGCGAAACGTGTTGAACGAGGCGAACACCAAATCTTGGTCCTTGAACCCAAAAATCAAAGGGCGGTGCGGCAGAAAACCGGCGACCGAGAATTCGACGGTCGCCACTTTCTTCTTCAGCTCGGCCGTGTATACGTTCGCGCCTGCCGCCGTATAAAAATCGAAAGGGTCGGGGACATATTGGGCCGTGCTGTTGTGGTCATAAAAGACCCGGTCGAACCGTCCTTTGCCTCCGGGCCCTTCCCCTTCCGCCAGTCGCAGACATTCGAAGCCGGACGGCGACCAGGGGCCACGACGATAAAAGAGCTTGCCGCTGGAGGAGACCGCGCAGTCCATGGAGTGGTCAAAAACCATCCCCTCATCTGCCAGTTTGGCCAGGTTTACCCGCCCGGTCACGCTGTCGTGGCCGGTCCCAAAGCAGTAATAGACGTAGGGGTCTGCCGCATCACGGGAGGCGGCGACGTACCGCGCATCGCTGCTGCCGAGGGGGATTTTGCGAAGCAAAGTCATTTCCTTGGCGTCCACCAGGTACATGTTGGAATCGCTCGTACAGACGATCGCAAAGGTCCCGCGGGTCTTGTATTTTTTGTACGCGATAGCGAACGGCAGGTTTCCGACCTTGAGCGACAGTGGTTTCGCCGCGTCCTTGCCGGTCAGAAACGCCTCGCGGAAGAGAGTCACCGTATTGGCTTTGGGGTCAATGGCCGCCAAGTCTCCCGTTTCTGGGTTGAGGGCAAAATCGACGAATTTGCCCGCCAGGTCCACCGTGGTGACCTCTTCGGCAGCAGAGGTTAGGCCGCCGAGGGAAAGGTAAGCCGCACTCCAGGCGAGTGCCAAAATCAGGCAGCGTGTCTTCATGGAAACACCTCAATGGATGAGCCGTGGCGGGACGAAGTGTGCCCAGCGCGGAGCCGGACTGCAGCGCCACCGGGAGTATAACGGCCTCCGCGAGGGATGCAACAATGCATTTACTCGATCTACTGGGAGCAAGGGTCGATCGGCGACTGGATGTCGGTGAGCTCGCGGCGGAACTTGCGCTGCATCCTGGCACACTTCGCCGCCGGCAACCCAGCTTCAACGTCGTCCGCTTGTTTCGGGAGCGGCGCAGTAAAGACCGGGATCGAGAGTCTTTGGCAGCGGCGTTTCGTATCGCACTTGCGCGGGAACGTCCAGGAGCAGGGCATTTCTTTCCTGGAGAAGAGACTCCACTTCTTTTTTTTTCAAATTCTGGAGGTAAATTGTCCACAAGATGACCGCCGCGATGAGCAGCGGCCCGCCGATGAAGATCAGAACCAGCAGCCATTCGCGAAATTGCAGCGGCAGCCGGCCGACGGAGTAGCCGGCCGCGCGGAGAGTCGGCAGCAGCTCGTCGCGGAGAATCGGGGCGGCGGACCCGATGAGCAGTTGGCGAAACCGGGAACGCAGTTTCACGCTCCGCTTGCTGAGCAGCACCGGCTGCCAGTCTTTTTCGAACGCCACAAACTGGATGTCCGTGGTCGGCCGCGGAAACAGCTTCTTGAGCCGCGGAGCGAGGTGGCTGGCGAGTGCGTCGTAGGCACCAAACCGATTGGCCGGCGGCAGCAGAAAAACGACCTTCTCCGGCGGACAACATTCCACGACGTGCTCCACCTCCCACCAGAAACTCTCGGTCGTACCGACCCGCAGCACAATCAGCCCTGAAACCTTCGTCAAATGGGCTACCACCTCCTGCCATTTGTCGTGCTTCACATACAGCCGGGCCGCACCCATGGGCGGCAGGATTTCTCCCGGCTGGCCGATGGCAATCAGCGGCCCCGCGCCGGATAACGACTTGGTGAGCGAGCGCTCCAGCGTCTCGAACCGGCCGGGGAACAGGAACATCCAGATTAGGTCGCTCGGCTGCTCCAGCCACCGGGCATCGGCCCGGAAGGAGCGGAGATAAAGAATGGGAGGCCTGTTTCGCCGCCGCATGACGGCAGCCACGTTGCGCTGGCAAAGCTGGGCCCCAAGACTGAGGAGCAGCCAGCCGAGCGGAGCGCCGAGAAAGGCCATGGCGATGGTCAGCACCGAGGATTGACCCCGTTCCATCGCGTTGGAGCCAATCGGCGAGGCGAGCATTCCGATAATCCCCGCCAGGATGCACATCACTCCAAAGCTCCGCGAGATCACCCACCATGGCGGCGATTCGCTCGTCAGATGGGCCGCATACGACTTGATCGAGTCGGGGATCGCCGGCTGGACTTTCCAGCCCACGATCACGCCGGCGAATAAGACCAGCGAGACAACCGCCAGCAAGCTGGAGCCCGTGACAAAGAACGCCCAAGATGTCTCCCGTTGCCACTGAAAGTTGAGCAGCGCAGTCGTCTCCCGTGACCCCGTGACCAACAGCGCGAAACTCCCCGGCAGCAGCAACTTGGTCTTCGGATCGATCGGCTGAAAGCCGTGCCGGCCAGCGGGAATCCAGACGCCAAAGATGTCATTCGGGGAATCGTCGAAAATCCCCGGCTGCACATCGCGCTCGGCAAGGGGAGTTTGGGCATAAGCTTCGCGCCCCTGAATGGGCAGATAGACGTAATAGCCCGCGCTGTCTCCGAGTGGTCCGGCACCGGGAGAGAGATTACTGAGAGAGAGCGGAGTATCGGTCGCCGCTGCGATCGGCTCGCGATTGAAAAGCGGCTGGGAGGCATCCAGCGAGCTTCGGGAAATCGAAACGTACGTGAGCGGACCTTCGCTATCCGGGACGAAGTTCCCCCAGACGGACTTGGAAAACGTCAGTCTCGCGCGGCCGCAGAGGCCGTAGCCAATCAGGCCGAATGACAGCAGGACCAACAGCAGCAGGAACCAGCGCGCCATGGCTAACACTCGCACCAAGTAGTTTCCGGGAATCCGGAAAGGCCACTCTATGACTGGTTAGTTTACCCCAGCGTCAGTAGCAAATCCCCTGCTTCGACTCGGCTGCCGGGCTTGACGAGGATTTTCTCGACCACGCCGGAGACTTCGCTGCTGATAGTGGTTTCCATTTTCATGGCCTCCAGGGTGAACAGCTTCTGCCCCTTGGCGATCTTGTCGCCAGTCTTGACAGCGACGGTGACGACCATGCCGGGCATGTTCGCGCCGACTTCCTTGGGGTTAGCGCTGTCGGCTTGCAAGCGCTTGACCGCTGTGGCTTCCAGGGAATGGTCGGCAATGGTGACGTCCCGTGGCTGGCCGTTGAGCTCGAAAAAGACGCTGCGCGTGCCATCGGCGTGTGGATCGCTGATGGTCAGGAATTTTATCACCAGCGTTTTGCCTTCCTCAATCTCGGCCGTGAATTCTTCGCCAATCTCCTGGCCATAAAAGAAGATCGGCGTGGGAAACATGCTGGTGTCCGAATACTTTTTCTGGTGAGCGGCGAACTCCTCAAACACCTTGGGATAGAGCAGATACGAAAGCACATCGGTGCGACTGGCCTTGCGCCCGGTAAGCGCCGCCACTTTCTCGCCGGCCGCGGAGAAATCCGCGGGGGGGAGCGAGGCACCGGGGCGTCCCCTGATAAACGTCCGCTCCTTGAGGATTCGCTTTTGCACCGCTTTGGGAAAACCTCCCGGCGGATGCCCCATCATGCCGCTGAGCAGGTCGATGACCGATTCGGGGAAGGCCAGCTCGCGGTCCCCTTCCACAATGTCCGTGGCGGAAAGGTTGTTGGCGACCATGAACAGGGCCATGTCCCCGACCGCCTTGCTGGTCGGCGTCACCTTGACGATATCGCCGAATAGCTCGTTGACCTGGGCATAGACTTTGCAAATGCGGCTCCACTGGTCGGACAGGCCCAAGGCCCGCGCCTGCTGATAAAGATTGGTGTACTGGCCGCCGGGCCTCTCGTGGCGATAAAGTTCGGCGGTCGCGGGGAGCATGACGCTTTCAAACGGCGTATAGAACTCGCGCACCGCCTGCCAGTAATCCGATATCTCGCTGAGCCGCTCCGCCACCAGGCCGGATTCGCGCTTGGTAAAGCGGAGCCCTTCGACAATCGCATTCAGGTTCGCCTGGCTGGTGCCGCCGCTCATGGCGGCCATCGCGCCGTCGGCGATATCCAGCTTCATCTCGGCCCCTTTGAGAATGCTGGCGGCCTGCATGCCGGCTGTGTCGTGCGTGTGAAAGTGGATGGGGATGCCAATTTCCTGCTTCAGCGTTTTGACCAGCAGCTCGGCCGCGTAAGGCTTGCACAGGCCGGCCATATCCTTGATGCACAGGATGTGGGCCCCCAGTTTTTCCAGTTCCTTGGCCAGGTCCACGTAGTACTTAAGGTCGTATTTGCTCCGCTGGGGATTGAGGATGTCTCCCGTGTAACAGATGGCCGGCTCGCAGAGGCCGCCGGCCTTTTGCACGGCTTCCATGGCGACCTTCATGTTCGGTACCCAGTTGAGGGCGTCGAAGATGCGGAAAATGTCCATCCCCGCGGCGTGCGCTTCCTGGCAAAACTCCTTCACGATGTTGTCGGGATAGCTCGCATAGCCGACGGCGTTCGACGCCCGAAAGAGCATCTGGAACAGGATGTTCGGAATCTTCTCCCGCATGTCCGCCAGCCGTTGCCAGGGACACTCCTTGAGAAAGCGAAGCGACGTATCAAACGTGGCACCGCCCCACATCTCCAGCGAAAACAGGCCCGCGGCATTGTGGGCATAGACCTCGGCGATGTTGAGCAGGTCCTTCGTCCGCATCCGCGTGGCGAGCAGCGACTGGTGCGCATCCCGAAAGGTCGTATCGGTCAGAAAAAGCTGCTTTTGTTTGGTAATCCACTCGCTGAACTTTTCGGGCCCCAATTCCTTCAGTCGGTCGCGCGTTCCGGGAGGAGGGCTACCCGGGATGCTGGCGGACTTCACGATCTCGGGGATTGGCGCGGGGGTGCGGCGGGCGGGGCGTGGCAGTCCCTTCACGAGCGGGTTGCCGTTGACGAGGACCTCGCCGATATAGGAAAGCAGTTTGGTGGCTCGGTTCTGCCGCCGTGGCAGGTGGAACAACTCGGGAGTTTCGTCGATAAAGCGAGTGGTGACTTCCCCCGCCAGAAACGCGGGATGCGTGATGAGCTTGATCAGGAACTGGATGTTCGTCTTTACGCCCCGCACGCGGAACTCTTGCAAGCACCGCTCCATCCGGCGGCCGGCGTCGATAAACCGCCTTCCCCGGGCGCTCACTTTCACCAGCAGCGAATCATAAAACGGATTGACCGTGGCTCCGCTAAAGGCCGAACCGGCGTCGAGCCGAATCCCCATGCCGCTGGCGGAGCGATAGTGGGCGATGCGGCCATAATCGGGCATGAAATTGTTTGTCGGGTCCTCTGTCGTCACCCGGCACTGCAGCGCGTAGCCGTTGGTGCGGATGGCGTCCTGCGAGGGAAGACCAATTTCCGGGTCCGACAGGGGCATCCCTTGGGAGACAAGGATTTGCGATTTGACGATATCCACTCCGGTCACTTCTTCCGTGACCGTGTGCTCGACCTGAATCCGCGGGTTGACTTCGATGAAGAAGAACTTGTTGGTCTCTCGATCGACCAGGAATTCCACGGTGCCGGCATTCTCGTATTTCACCGCGCGGCCAATGTCGAGCGCGGCATCGAGCAACTGCTGGCGGACAACAGGGTCGAGCGACGGAGCGGGGGCGATTTCCACTACCTTTTGATGACGCCGCTGGACCGAACAATCCCGCTCGTAAAGATGGACCAGGTTGCCATGCTTGTCCCCCAGTAGCTGGACCTCGATGTGGCTCGCCTTGGTAATGAACTTCTCAATGAATACGTCCGGGCTGCCGAAGGCGGACAGCGATTCGCGCTGGGCCTGCTCAAAGGACGAGGCAAATTCCTTCTCGCTCTTCACCACCCGCATGCCGCGGCCGCCCCCCCCTTTGGCCGCCTTGAGAATGATGGGAAAGCCAAGCTTCGCGGCAATCTTCTTTCCCTCGTCGACGTTCTTGATGGCGTCACTGCCGCCGAGAACGGGAACATTCACTTTTTGAGCGATGTTGCGGGCAAAAGTCTTGTCGCCTAGATTCACCAGGGCATCGACATGCGGACCGACAAAAATGATCCCCGCTTCGTTGCAGGCCCGGCAGAGGTCCGGATTCTCCGACATGAAGCCGTAGCCCGGAT
>SXOA01000191.1 GCA_005778405.1 Planctomycetaceae bacterium | reverse complement strand
GGATGATGCTCTTGATCCGCCGCTCGATTTCGCGGTTGCCGGGATAGCGCTGCTGGGCACTGCGGGGAATGGTGTTGATGTAGGGGGTGTTGAGAGGCTGGTGCAGTTCCACCCCTTTTTCAGTCGCCTCGCTTTCCAGCACGGAAAGCAAATATTTGACCCGCTCGGTCCCCTTGGTTTTTAAGACATATTCGAGCGACTCCAGCCATTCCTGCGTCTCGGCGGGGTCAATGTCATGCACCTGTTCGACATAGGGATCCGTGGGAGGGGCATCAGCCTGAGGCAGCGTTTTGATATCGGACATCTACCAGCCTTTTGGTATGGATTGAGGCAACGGGCGGCGCTATCCATAGCAAACGGGGCCGCAGGGAGGCAAGTGCGGAAAACGGGGGGATTTGCCTTTATTGTCCCGCTGGATGCCGGTTCCGTAAAGGGTCTGGGACGAGATTACTAGCCCGCACTGCTCACCGGTCACGGATGGAGAATCTTGTGTCCGCCACAAAGCGCGAGGAATGAAACAAACACTAACAGGGCAAAAGCGGCAATGACAAGGTGTGTCGGCGTCGGCTGGCGGCGATAATCCCAAATGGAGGCGAAAAAGATGATCCCGCTTCCAAACAGACCCACGAGCAATGGTTCAATCGGCAGTCCCGTTGTTCGCAGCTCTCGAAACAGAATGTAAGCTCCCGCCAAGAGCGGAGGACCAATGAAAGCGACCGCCAGCAGCGTTCGCAGGCTGAACTTCATGGCGGTGATTAGGGGGCAGCGTAGGACGCTGGACTAAACCAAACTCATCAAAAAATAGATCACAAAAAACAACACTGTGCCGTCCATCGCGAGCGAAGCAAAGACTCCCAGCACTCCCAGCCAGAAAGCGAGGTGGGTCAGCTTTTGCCCCTTGGGGTCCATCGCTCCCATCCGAATGGCTCGCAGGTCTTGCAGGCCGAGTCCCACCGCGCAGCCCGCGGGAACGATGGCCAGAAACGCCGGCACCCAGCCCAGCACCCACCACCCGGCCAGCGAGCTCACGCCGCAAAGCGAGCCAACGACCCCCGTCACCGCCAGCACCATCAGCAGCGTGCCGCGGTGACTTTGGCTGACTTCAAACCGGGGCTGATACGGCGTGCTCGCCGTGGAACTGCTGTAGATGTTGTCGTCGGCCGCGGTGGTCCCGTCCTCGCCAGCCGCCTGGGCCGTGACAATTTCATTCCCCTCGGAGAACAGGTTCTTCCCCTCGGCATCATGAACGCTCGGCTTGGTGAACCGTGGGTCGTTCGGGCGGAGGAGGGGATTGGACATGCTGCTTAGTTTAGCAACTTTACGGCAAAATATCTGGCTCTACCTGGTAGCCATCCGCCAGGGCGTTGGTGGAGTTGAAGAGAGCCGCGATGCCCAGGATTTCCCCCAGGGCGACGTCATCGACCCCCTGCTTCTTCAATGCCGCCGTATGCGAATTGACACAGTACTGGCAGCCGTTGGTGGCGGAGACGGCCAGAGCGATGATCTCCCGCGTGCGGACATCGAGCGGGCTGGTTCGTCCGGCGGCCTCGGGGTGCATCAGGGCCTTGAGCCGGGTCCAGATGAGCTCCAGTTGGTCAGGGCTGGTCGCCAACACCCGCCAGAGGTTGGGGACAAAGTCGATGTTCTTGGTCCGCTTGATATCGGCAAAGATCTCAGCGACCTTGCCCGTGGCGGCTGTTTCAGCGACGGGGATAACTGTGGCGAGGCGAGGAGTCATGGGGAGGTTTCCGAAGGGCGTGTGCGACCCTCAAGAAACTTAGCAAAAAATCTTCGGCAGGTCATTGACGGTGCCAACCTGTATTGTATACAATTGTTTCGTTACGACCAACCGAGAAGAAACTGCGCGCACCTGTCCCGACATCGTTTGTTAAAATGATCCCGGTCATCGCCGCATGTGAATCAGAAGCTGCTTCCAACAGCCGGGCTGTCAGGGAGGTATCAAAAAGGCCTTAATTCACGACTAATAGCGAGGCTAAATCGTTCGGCAACAAGGACTTAGTGAAGTATCATTTATCACGAATAACCTGTATCAAACGGACCTGTTTACCCAAATTCGACCTGGTGAGTCCTAGCTTCCAAAAACCTGCTGCCCTGGTTACCGGTGCCTCTCGCGGCATCGGCCAGGCGATAGCGCTGCGCCTGGCTAAGGAAGGGTACGCGGTGGCCGTGAACTATGTCCGCAGTCGCGAGCGGGCGGAAGAGATGGTGGCCGAGATCGAATCCGGTGGCGGAACCGCGGTGGCCATTCAAGCCGATGTTGGGAATGCATCCGACCGGCGAAGGTTGATGGACGAGATGCTGGCGAAGTTTGGAAAGATCGATGTACTGGTGAATAACGCGGGCATCACTTCGCCGGGGAGGCGGGACATTTTGGACGCGACGGAAGAAGGTTGGGACACGGTCTTTGATACGAATCTAAAGGGGCCGTTCTTTCTAGCGCAAGCGGCGGCTCGGGAAATGCTGCGACTCGTAGGCGAGAAAACGACCCGGCGCGGGACCATCATCAACATTTCCTCCATCTCCGCCTTGGCAGTTTCTGTGAATCGGGCGGACTACTGCATTGCCAAGTCGGCCCTGCAAATGATGACCTGGCTGTACGCGGAGCGGTTGGCCCCTCACAACATTCACGTGTTTGAAGTTTGTCCCGGCATCATCGCCAGCGATATGACCGAGCCGGTCAAGCAGAAGTACGACGAGCTGATTGCTGGCGGCCTCACGCCAATCCGCCGCTGGGGGCAACCCGAGGATGTCGCCACGGCTGTGGCGGCGCTCGTGCGGGGAGAAGTTCCCTTCAGCACCGGCGAGCGGATTCATGTCGACGGTGGTTTTCATATTCGAAGGTTGTAGGGTGCATAAGCGCAGCGCCATGCACGCGTATTGGATGTCCTTGGTGCGAAGGGCGCGTGCATTTCGCTGCGCTCATGCACCTTACAGAAAATCATGAAACTGGCACTCCTGGGCTGCGACGACGAATCGCTGGCTTTGGTCAGTAAGGCCATTGCGGAGGGAGACCATGCGCTCGTCGCTGCTTATGACGCCGCGCAATATCTGCCGCAAGTGGAATCGCTCGCACCGCTGGCTCGGCTCGACGAGGATTGGGAGACGCTGATGCTGGGCACGCTGGCCGATGTCGTCATCGTCGCTCGCGGGCGGCTTGACCCTTCCCGCAGCACCGGCTTCGCGGCAGATGAGCGGCGGAACGATCAGCTTCGCAAGCTTGTGCAGGCCGCGGTGCCCCTGGTTGTGATTCATCCCGGCTGCGACGCGATTGTCGGATATGAGCTCGCTATGATTCGCAGCGATAGCGACGGAATCATTGTGCCGTTTGTTCCGGGACAAAACCAGGCCGCGACAAGGGAACTCGCGCTGTGCACACTTGACAACGAGTCCTCGCCGATAGGCCCCGTCGAGCAAATCCTGCTGGAGCGGGAGATGACGGGCCGCAGCCGTCCGAAGGTACTGGCCCAACTGGCCCGCGATGTATCTCTTGCACGCGAATTCTTGGGAGCGATTGGCAAGATGAGCGCTACCGGCGCGGCAGCGGCGCAATCGGTTGATCCCCTGGGTCCCAAGTCCAAAACGCTTCCGCCACTGGAAAATCTCTCGGTGCATTTATCGGGAGAGGAACCATTTGCCGCCCGCTGGACGGTCTTGCCGGCCGAACAATCGGAACGTCTGCGAGTCACCGTGATTGGTGCTCGCGGGCGGGCGGTGCTTGCGCAACCCGGCGGCCTTTCCCCCGCCGCGGTGCTGAAAGTTACGGGCGAAGGGGCAGCCCAGCCGGTAACGACGGAGTTTCCATCTCAAGACGAGTTTCAGGTCACCCTGAACAGTGTCCGCGAAAAACTTGCCGGGCGAGACGCGCAATTGTCTTCTTGGCTCGAAGCCTGCCGCGATGTGGAAGTGGCCGGCAGCGTGGACCGGAGCCTCGACCGCGGTCGGGCGGTGGAGTTCTTTGGCGAAGAACATTCCGAGGAGCAGTCGTTCAAAGGAGTCATGGCCGTCGGTGGCTGCTTGATGCTCTCCGTCACCTTGGTCGCCGTGATCGTCGCCGCCACGGTCGAAGGCTTGCAACTGCCGCTCCGCAAGTCGGCGTTCTGGCGCGCCTGGCCGCTGTATGTTTTGGTCCCGATTATGTTTTTCCTGCTCCTGCAGTTTTTGCAGGGAGTTGCCAAACGACCGGAGAAGCGAAAACAAAGCGAAGAAGCCAGGGGGAATTTGCCGGTAGCGTAAAGTGTGCCGCTGGCAAGGGCCGATAACCATGACACTTCGTCAGGAAATCCTCGATGCCCTCCCCTCGGCTCTCGTCGACGCTAGCGGTCCGCCTTCTGGGCGGCATCCTGCTCTCTGCGCTAGCGGGCTGCTGCTGCGGCCCGGTTGGCGAAACGGGGAACGGCTGTTTTCCGGCAGACTACAGCGCTGATCATGGCCGAGACTTGCGCCACGGCACCTTGCCCCCCCCGGTTCCACCTCCCGCCGTCGCCTCCCCCATTCCCCGCTATCATCCGCTGCCAACGCACCCCGTCTTCGAATCGCAGCCGCTGTATCCGCCCCTCGTGCCGATTCCTCACGAGTCGGAGCTGCTAGCTCCCGGCGTGCTTCCAGAATCCACCGGCGAGCCCACCCCCGCGCTCCTACCACCCCCGACCAGCAAGTAGCCACAAGCAGCACCGGATTTCTTCTCAGGCCATTGCCGCAAGTTCCGTTGGCGGCAAACTTTTCGCTTGCCAGCCCGCAAAGTTTGCCACCCGCTGTCAAGGTAGAGCGAGTCTGCGGGCGGCTCCCCCTCTCGTCAAGCAGTCAATTCGGCGGGACCGATGAGCCTTGTGGATTCCTCGCCCTCGCCATTGTTTCGCGCCAGCACCCGCGGCGCGTTGTGGCGGTCCGCAGGCCTGACTGCACCAGCCTTGACGAGCCACTCATGCCCGATCATCGCCCCCGCTTTGCCTCTCGCCGCTGGCTTTCCGGCTTGTCCCTCGCGTGTGCGGCTGTGGCCGCGTCGCCGCTGGTGCCGGACTTGGCAATCCCCGCCAGCCAGGCGACGGAACTGCGCCGCGATCCGGTGGTCCGTGCGGTCGCCGAGGCCAAGCCCTCGATTGTGAACATCCACGGGCGTAAGACGGTTCGCGGCGAATCGCAAGACGCGAAACAGGTCAACGGCATGGGAACGGGAATCATCATCGATTCTCGCGGCTACATCATCACCAATTATCACGTTGTCGAAGGGGTGAGCCAAATCCAGGTTTCTCTCCACGACGAACGCGACGTCGTCGCCCGGTTGATTGCCCATGACACCAAGACGGACCTCGCCGTCATCAAGGTCGAAGTCAAGGACGAGCTCCGGCCGATCCGGTTTGGCACTTCCTGCGACCTGATGACTGCCGAACCGGTGATTGCCATTGGCAATGCCTACGGCTATCCCCATACCACGACGACCGGGCGGATTAGTGCTCTCAATCGCGCCGTCCAGGTCAGCGACGACCAGAAATATTACAACCTGATCCAGACCGATGCCTCGATCAATCCGGGCAACTCCGGCGGGCCACTGATCAACATCGATGGCGAAACCATCGGCATCAATGTGGCCGTTCGGGTTAACGCCCAGGGCATTGCCTTTGCCATTCCGATTGATGACGCCCTGGAAGTTGCCGCTCGCCTGATGAGCACCGAGAAGCTCGAACAAAGCTCGCATGGCATCGTCGGCAAGACAATTACCGAGCCAGACCGCCGGGCCTACGCCGTGAGCAGCGTCAAGAAGGACAGCCCCGCGGACAAAGCCGGCCTGCAGGCTGGGGACATCGTGACCGAACTCCGCGGCCGCAAGATCGAGCGGGCGCTGGATATCGAACTCGCCTGCCTGGGACAGACTGCCGGCGAGGAACTGGCCATCTCTGTAGTGCGCAAGGACTCTTCGGTCAGCGGCAAACTGGCCCTGGTCTCCGTATCCAAGCCGGGCCGGCCCGGGCTCACCGAACGGGTGTGGGGGACACTGGGCATCAAGCTCGCCCTCATGAACGACGGCGACTTCAAGCAACTCAATTCCCGCTACCACGGCGGCTTGAAGGTGCTGGATGTCCGGAAGAACAGCCCCGCCTGGCAACAGGGGATTCGCTCTGGCGACGTGCTGGTGGGCATGCACATTTGGGAAACAACCTCGCTGGAAAACATCGCCTACATCCTGGAGCGAGAAGAGTTGACCAAGGAAGAGCCGGTCGTTTTCTACATCATCCGCGGGACCGAGACCCTGCAAGGGCAAATCCAACTGGCGGAACGAGTGCGGCGGTAGGTGTAGAATAGTTGCATGGCCTCACCACCTACCATGCGAATCGGAGTCTTCGGCGGCTCGTTCGATCCCGTTCATAACGGCCATTTGCTGCTGGCCGATTGCTGCCGCGAGCAGTGCCGCCTCAACGAAGTCTGGTTCCTTCCCGCGGCTGCGCCGCCGCACAAGCTGGGGCATCTGCTCGCGCCGGCCAGGGCGCGGCTGGAGATGCTGGAGCTGGCAACGTCCGGCAACGAGGCGTTTCGCGTCTCTTCTTTGGAGATTGACCGGGGGGGCGTGAGCTTTACGGTGGACACGCTCCGCGCGATTTCCTCGCAGGAACCGCAAGCAGAGCTATTCTTGCTGATGGGGGCGGATTCGCTGCGCGACCTGCCGACCTGGCGTGAGCCGGCAGAGATTCTGTCACTGGCCGTTCCCGTGGTCGTGCGGCGAGCGGGATCCGCGGAACCCGACTTCGTGCCGCTCACGAGTTTGGTGGCCACGGCCCGTCTTGAAATCATCCAAGCCAGCCAGGTCGAGATGCCGCTCATCGAGCTGAGCAGCACGGAACTACGCCAGCGCGTGGAGGGTGGGCGGAGTCTGCGGTATCGCACGCCGCGAGCCGTGGAGAAGTATATTGAAACACAGGGGCTATATCGCAGCTCGGCAGGATAAGGGACATGCTTCGCCATCAAGATTTTGTTCCGCGGATGATGACGCAATCGGCGCTGTTCAAACCGGCGACCTTTGAGCCATTTGAGGAGTCGCTGTCGGAGGCGAACCAGTGGATTAGCGAGAACCAGATCCAGGTGGTCAATGTCGAGACCGTGGTGTTGCCCAACATCTGGAACCGCTGGGAGGAAGGGACTAAGGATCCTGCTTTGGGAACCGGAGAGTCTCCAGTGCACTGGCATCAGTTCATCCGGGTCTGGTATCGAGCCGGAGAGTAGATAGTTTGCCCAATTGTGGCTTTGGGGATGAATGACAAATGGCGGACCGGCGCGATAAACCCGAGGGACCAGGCATAGCCGATGAGTTCGGCACGATTGCCCCGTCGGCTCCGCTGCCACCAAGAGTGCAGGAAACCATCGCCGAGGCTCCGTCGGTGGCCAAGTCGGGAGATACCCCTCCCGCGGATATCTACGCCACGATGGCCCGCGCGATTCCTGCCGGTGACGCGGGCGCTACGATCGCCAGCATGCCCACGGTCGGGCCGGCGGTTGCGGGCCTGCCGTTTGATCGCGTCGGCGAATATGACATCCTCGACAAGATCGGCCACGGCGGCATGGGCCTGGTGCTCAAGGCCCGGTCGCGGCGGCTAAAGCGGGTTGTGGCCCTGAAACTGATCAAGGTAGGGCAGCTCGCGGAGGAGCAGGAGGTGGCTCGATTCATGGTGGAGGCTCGGGCCGCCGCCCATTTGGAGCATCCCAACATCGTCGGCGTCTACGACGTCGGCGAGCACGCCGGCTCGCCATTCTTCACGATGGAGTACGTCGAAGGGCAGAGCCTGCACAAGCTCATCAGCGAGCGGCCTCTCCAGCCGCGGCGAGCGGCCATTATCATTCGCAAACTGGCGCTGGCCGTCGCTTACGCCCACGAAGCCGGCATTCTCCATCGCGACCTCAAGCCGCAGAACATCCTGCTGGATAAGTACGAAGAACCGAAAATCACGGACTTCGGGCTGGCGACCAACGCCCAGGAAAACTCGCAATTGACGGCGACGGGGACCGTGCTCGGCACGCCGAGCTACATGCCGCCAGAGCAGGCTCGCGGCAAGCATGAAGAGATGGGAAAATGGAGCGACGTGTATTCTCTCGGTGCCACGTTCTACGAATCGCTCGTCGGCCGCCCTCCGTTCACAGCCGCCACGCTCGGCGAGACGCTGCAACAGGTGATGACCGTCGATCCGGTTTCCCTCCGCAGCCTGAATCCGGCGATCCCGCGCGACCTCGAAACGATCTGTCTCAAGTGCCTGGAAAAATCCCCCGCCCGCCGCTACCAAACCGGCCAGGAGTTGGCCGACGAGCTGCAACGCTTCCTCGACGACCGCCCCATCCTTGCCCGCCCCACCTCCCGCACTGAAAAGTTCGTCCGCTGGTGCCGGCGGAACCCGGTTGTCGCCGGCGCGATTGCGGCGGTGAGCGTGGCGGCGGTGTTTGCGATCATAAGCTTGTGGATAGGACTCATTTGGGCCACAGCAGCCCTGAAGGAGGCGGACGAAAGGGGAAACGAGCAGGCGGATATGGTGACCGAGCTTTTGGTCAGAATTGGCGATGAGACGCTCCGCGATCAGCCAGGGATGCAGCAAGTGCAGGCCGACATCCTGGCCAAGGCCCAAAGCCACTACGAAAAGCTTCTAGGCAAACTTGAAAAGAACCAGCGGCTGCCGGAAGAGATTGCCAGCGTGAAGTCCAAGTTGGGACTGGTCAAGCTGCAACTGGGTGAACGCCAGGAGGGACTGCGGCTGATGATCGAGGCCGCGGAATCACTGGCGAAAATGCATGAGCAGGATACCAAGAACGTCAAGGTTCTCACACACCTTTCCAAGGTCAAGACGGAAATTGGCAGATTGTACTTTGACCAAAGGGATTTCAAAGCGGCCTCCGGGCCGCTCCTGGAAGCTCTCGCGCACCGCAGGGAACTGGTGGAGCTTGAGCCTGACAACATCGAAGCGGGACAATTGCTTGCCAATTCGGAGATGAATGTCGGGCTGCTGTTCGACGGCGCGCAAGAATTGCCACAAGCGCTCGCCCATTACGAGGCCGCTGATCAACTGCGCCGCGAGCTTCTGCAGAAGCAGCCCATGAACTTCAGCGTGCTGCGGGACCGGGCGAAGGGGCTGTCGAATCTGGGACTGTTACATGCCAAGCAGGGAAACCTGACGCAAGCGGAACAATTCTTTGAGGAGGCCCGAAAGTCTTTTGCTTCGCTCGGCGACCAAAAAGACCGGCAACTGGACGACCTTCTCAATCTGGGAATTTCGTGGCGACGACTGGGGGATATTTCCGCCATTCGCAGTGGCAAAGGAGATTTACGAGAGGCGATTACGAAATATATCAAGAGCATCAAGGTTCTCGAGGAACTAGCCGCGGCAAATTCCACCGTTCGAGTTTATCGAGGAACACTCGCGGCAGCGCGCTTAAACCTTGCTCAGTTCCACCAGCGCCAGAAGCAGCCTCACGAAGCCTTTTTGCTACTTGCGTCCGCATTTGACGACTTCAATAAGCTGAAAGCTGAAGATGTTGCCTACAAGAAGCACGAAATGAAGTCCTTTCATGAAATCCTCCGGCTGAAGAAGTGGAACAAACTCGGCGCTGACGAACAACAGGACTTCTCATACTGGTTAGAGTTTGCCACAACGACAAATGGGGAGTCGTGGGTAAAAGCCCTCCAGCAACAAGCAGACTCCGCCCCCGAGTTTCCACAGGAACTTCGCTTAGAGGAGACAGACTTGTCCCTTCCTGGAGCGGGTTCGAAGCGATGATGTTTGTTAGACTCGCTAGCATTCCTGAAGGGCATGAACTGAAATGCGAGTTCTGAGAGAAATTGACGCCAGAGGCATAGACGGCAAATCCGATACGATGCGAAGGGGGAATTTCCTATGCGCAATCGTAGTCGAGTTATTTTCGTTGGCGAAGTGCTAGCGGCACTTGTGCTGTGTCTCCCATTGGGCTTTGCCCAAGAGCATTCTCTGACTGACTTCCTGAGCGATAAGGATGGCATTGACCTATCGGAGTTGCCGTCGGACGGTTACTTCGACAACTCAGAATTTGACGTTGTCGACTTTCAACAACCCGGGACCGCTCGCCCGCCCGCAGCTTCACGCCGCCCGACTCGCCGGGCTGTACCAGGACAAGAAACTGCGACACCGACCGCCAGCGACGTCGGCGACTACCTCGCCAGCGCCCCGCGGATGTTTGGCCATTACTATGGTGCGAGTGGGCAGTTGATGGACAGGTCGGTTGGGAACGCAGGGGTGCCACAGAAGCCCTTGATCGTCGATTTGCCGATGGGGGGCGGGGCGAGCCCGCTGCAGATTACGGACAACAACACGCCACTGCCACAGAGTCGCTCCTTCTTCAGCTTCAACCATTTCGAAAACGCCCTGCGCATGCAGAACGGCAATCAGCCAGTATTCCTGCCGGTGGACCAGTACACGATGGGGATTGAGCGGACGTTTATGGACGGCATCTCGTCCTGGCAACTGCAACTGCCAATCACGGGGGGATTCGATACGCCCGGCTCCCAAGGGGTCTCGTCTGGGCAGATCGGCAACCTGGGCTTCATTTCCAAAACGGCCATCTGGCGGAGCGACTACGCGATTCTCTCTGCCGGCCTGGGTCTGGAATTGCCGACCGGCGCGAGCGTTCAAGGCCGCAGCCTTACCTCGCGGTACCAGGTTCGCAATAGTTCCACGACGGTGCTCCCGTTTGTCGGCTTCATGGCATTGCCAACGGATGCCACGTTCATTCAGGGCTTTCTTACCGCGAGCGTACCAGCCAATGGCAACGAGTTTGTGGTCTTTCCACCCGGTGGGGGGCCGGCGCGGAACGCCGGCATCTACAATGCACAAACTCGTTTGCATCTGGACCTGGCAGGGGGCCTCTGGTTCTATCAAAACCCCGGCGGCGGAGGGATTACGGGAATGGCGTTTGTCGGCGAAGTGCATTACGTCGCCGCGACACAGACGGGTGATTTCGTGAATTTCACCAGCTTCGATCAGTCGAGTCCAACTATCGTTCAAATCGGCAACTTCGCCAACCAACAGACGGTGACCAACTTCACTGCCGGCATTCACACCGTCTGGAACGATCGGTTCCAGTTCCGTGTTGCCGGCGCGGTCCCCCTGGCTCAGCGCCCCAATCGCGGGTTTGACGGCGAAGTCATCGTCCAGGTGAATTTCATTCCGTAGCTGCACCATTCATTGCCCGCTATGGAGGCGGCCAATTTGAGAGCGCGGGAGGGTTTCGTGAAGTTGCTGTTGCTTCCCGGCATGGACGGAACCGGCTTGCTGTTTGAGCCGTTTCTGGAAGCACTGCCGGTCTGGCTGAAGCCTCAGGTCGTCGCCTATCCAGCCCATGAGCCGCTCGGCTATGCGGAGTTGTTGTCCGTGGTCCGGAGTGCTTGCCCGCTTTTGGAAGAGTTTGTCGTTCTCGCGGAATCGTTTTCCGGCCCCCTGGCAATCCTTCTCGCTGCGAGTCAGCCGCCAGGTCTGCGGGGAGCCATACTGTGCGCATCCTTCATTCGATGTCCCTTGCGAACGCCCTTTCGATGGCTGGCAGCGGCGGCCCTGCCGATCATGTTTCGGCTGGCTCCACTCTGGCCCGCTCGTTGGGCTTTGCTGGGAAGGCATGAAACTGTTCGCCTTAGACAGTCATTCGCAACCGCTCTGGCGAGCGTAAGCTCGGAGGCCCTGGCGGCGCGAGCCAGAGCCGTTGCGAGCGTGGATGTAACGGTGGAACTGCGGATGTGCCAGGTGCCGCTGCTGTATTTGGCCGGACGGCAAGATCGGGTGGTGCCTGTACGGTGCCTGAGAGCGATTCAGCGGGAACGGCCGGATACTCAGGTTGTCGAACTGCCTGGGCCACACCTCTTGTTGCCAACGTTGCCGGCACAAGCGGCACATGAGGTTGGCCAGTTCATCGAGCGGATACAGCCGAATGTGTGATCGGCTCCTGACAGTGCCGGCTAGCGTCCAGTCGGTCGCCGTACGAGTCGCTGCTGCAATCGAATATGAACAGCCAGTCCCGTCCGCACGCTATGCAGCGGCCGCAAGTCAGAGTTGCCAAGATCAACGCGATGAGGATGTGGCGTTTCATGATGCGGGACTATCTCGACATCACTCCTGTGCCGCACCCGCGGCCTCCTGCGCGCGAAGAAGAACAAATCCTGTAGTTGCAGTTCAAAAAAATGGGAATGCTCAAGATAGATGCGGGAGAGGGCAGTATTGAACAAGCCAGCGCTGCCTGCGACAAACTCCAAGCTGAACTCACGCCGTACGGCCAATTCGCTGGGTATATCGATTAACCTTAAACAATGGCCAATCAAGAAACGAACGTCGATCCCTCCCTTTCCCGCTACGCTCGCCAAATGCGCTACCCGCCCATCGGCGTGGAAGGGCAAAAGAAGCTCCTTGCTTCCCGCGCACTCGTCGTCGGCTGCGGAGCGCTGGGGTCGGTGATTGCCAATACGCTGGCGCGGGCGGGAGTGGGAAAGCTGCGGCTGGTGGACCGGGATTTTTTGGAGCTGAATAATTTGCAGCGGCAGGTGCTATATGACGAGGGGGATGTGGCGGCGGGGCTGCCGAAGGCGATTGTGGCGAAGGATCGGCTGAGCAAGATCAATTCGCAGATTGAGATTGAGGCGCACGTCGCCGATGTCGAGCACACGAATATCGTCAAGCTCTGCGAAGGGGTGGATTGCATCGTCGATGGGACCGATAATTTCGAGACGCGGTTCCTCATTAACGACGCCGCTCTCAAGCTTCGCCTCCCGTGGGTCTACGGTGGCTGCATCGGGGCGGAAGGGCAGACGCTAACCATTCTGCCGGGGGAGACCCCATGTCTCCGTTGCCTGATGCCCGAGCCGCCGCCGCCGGGGAGCACGCCGACCTGCGACAGCGCCGGCATCCTGGGGACGATCATCGGTGTCGTCGCCTCGATGCAGGCAAACGAAGCCCTCAAAATCCTCTCCGGCCACCGCGAAGCCATCAGCCGCACCTGGAACGTCTTTGACCTGTGGGACAACACGGTCCGGCAGATCAAGCTCGATTCGTTCGAGAGCCAAACAGATTGCCCGGCATGCAGTGGACGCGAGTTCCCCTGGCTCTCCGGTCAGCGCGGCAGCCAGACCGCCATCCTTTGCGGCCGCAACTCCGTCCAGCTCAGCTTCCCTGGCCGCGCCGCTATCTCCCTCGACGACCTCGCCACCAAACTAGCCATCGTCGGCTCCGTCACTCGCAACCGCTACCTCGTCCGTGCCGCCATTGACCCTTACCAGCTCACCGTATTCCCCGATGGCCGCGCTGTAATTGGCGGAACCGAAGACGTTGCCGAAGCGAGAAGCGTTTACGCGAAGTATGTGGGGAATTGAGGGCTGCGATTTCTGGGCTGGCTGGAAGCCTGGCTCACATTCTCTCGTCACTTAACCCGCCACGCCGTCATGCCGCCATCGGTGGCAACAAGCAGCGCGGGGGCTCCGTCGATTTTTGTAATCGCAATGCCCGTGATGCAATCGCCGTAGAAGAACGAATCCGTCAGTTCACCGTCTTCGCTGATGAAGTGGATCGAGCCGTCGGGCCCGGCGATGACCCAGGTGCCGGCTCGGCCAGGAAGCAGATCGCCCGAAGCGACTGGCTCAATCGGTCGCTGGTGTCCGCCGGCAGGGAGCACGTAACGCCATCGCTGCGCGAGCGTGGCATCCATGCCAATGGCCACGGCCTCTCCCTTTTCGCCGCTCGCGATGCCGAGAAACGGGGACTGCTTTGCCTGCCTGAAATTCGCGCTCGTAATGCGGGCCATCGCAAACTTCTCCACGCTGCGTGGCGGCTGCTCCTTGCCGCTGCCATTGACTCGCAGGAGAGTGCCGGCGTCACCCGAGATCAGCAGATCGGTGCCGTGGTCAGCCTCACTCTTTCCCGGCGCGACAGCCAAGCTCAGCACGTTTGGAAAGGTTCGGCTCCGCCAGGATGTTTTGCCGTCGAGCGAGATCGCCTGCAGCCCCGCCAGATCCACATAACCGGCATATATGGCGAGCTCCCCCATGCCCGCCAGCCGCGCAAGCTGCGCATCGGCCAATTGCAGCGGCTGGCCTTCGGCAGGATGGGTTAGCGTCAGCTCCCAGCTCTCATCCAGCAGAAAGAACGCCGGCGAAAGTGGCGCGGCCGCCAGATAGTGCCGCTTTCCAGCCGAGTCCTTCGCGGTTCGCAGGTATGTGACGGCGGATTGCGGAGGAATCGTCAGCTCATGCCGCTGGAGCAGTTTGCCGGCAGTGCTAACTTCGCAGACCGCCCGCCATCCGGAGAAAATGAGCAAGCGATCGGGCTGACCGGCTTCCGCCACGATCGTGATATTCCCCGGCGACTTGATGTCCTTGTTCGTCCAGACCTCTTCCAACTTGAGGCGTTTCGGCTCCGTCCGCTTGCGGATCACGGTCTCGGGGATTTCCATTAGCTCGGTCGGTTCCGGCCCACCGGTGGCGAGGAGGCGGGAGTACTCGGCCATTTCGCTTTCGGCCCGTTTCAGAATCTCGGCAGCAACGTCTTCCCCTTTGGTCAGCCGTTCCAAGATAACGCCGAGTTGGCGGGAAAGATCCGGCCCGCCGCCGGCCTGGACAATTTGCACGCGGCCGTTGGCGTCGAGCACAATGATCGTGGGATGGGACTGAATCTTGAACAGATCTTTCCCGAAGGGCTCGAGGTCGCGCACGATCGGCATTGCGGCCGACCACGAAGACAAGAGTTTCGCCAGATCGTCGCTGGTCAGTGTGGTGGGATCGGTGCTGACCGCGTAGAAGGCAACTTTCGCGTCCTTTGGAAGGTCTAACCGGGCTTGCTCTATTTGAGCCAGGACCGGGGCGCAGGCTAGGTGATTGTGAAACCACGTCAGCACCGTGGTTTTACCGGTTAGGTCCGTTGACCGCAGCTTTTCGCCATCGAGCTGCGTGAAGAAGTAGTCGCCGGACGGCTGGCCGAAGAGGTCGCTGGGAAGGGGTTGCGGCGGCATAACCAGGGACTTCATTTTCTTCGCGCCTGCGGGAATGGCGAGCGTGAAGTCCTCCGGCGGAATCGAGGGGTTGAGCGCCGCGCCGTGGAGTTCCGCAACGAGTGACAGGTCCGTGACGGAAGGATCTTGCGCCATCGCCGGCAAGAGCGCCGCAGCGGGGTATTCGAGCCGGCGAAGGAGAGAGGTTTTCGCGTCCACCCAGAAGGTGAAGCTGCCGCCGGGTGAAGGAACTTCCACGCGGCGGCACGTGTCGCCTTCCGCCTGGGCATCCTCCAGCAGTTTGCAGGCGACATCGCCCCGAAATGCGGACGCCAAACCTTGCGACTCCAGCAGCAGCTCCAGTTGAATCGGCTGGCGGCGTATCTGGGCGGAGAGGATGTCGTAGAGCAGCGGGTCGGCCGCGAGGTCCTTGAGCTTGATTTCTTTTGGTGCCGGGCGAACAAGGACTTGGCCATCCATGTTGTGGGTGGCTTCATCTTCAATCCGGCCGCGCAGCTCCTTCCCGTCGCAGCCAATGGTGACCTGATAGGCCTCCACGAATAGTCGATTGGGACGCTCGAACTTGACGGCGGTCTTCCATTTCTGCTCGGTCAGCTCGCCATTCTGCCGAAAGCGGAGCACGACCTCACCGTGGTCGGAATAGGACTTGGCCTCCCGATAAGTCTTGAGGAGCTGCCGCAGCACCTCGCCGGCTGCGGGGCCGGACTGCGGGAGCGAGGCAACTGTTTCTTTGGCAGTCGCGGGCGATTCTGCGGAAGGAGCCGCCGGTTTGCCGCCGCAACCGCTGCCGGCGAACAGTGCCAGAACAAAGAATGCGGCGAAATAGTTAAGGCGTCCGTGACTCATTTCTTCCTTTCCCTGGAGCAACCAATGACTGCCAACTCCATTCTGACATTCCGGGTCGCTTTCGCAAACCGCAATTGGACAGCCCGCGGCTCGCGGCGTTGACGCTCGGGTTCGCCCGCGTATCATGCGAGGATGGACCTTTGTCATCAAGCTCTCACTACCGGCTGCGGTGTGGCCGACCTTTCCAGCCGCTCCCGCGTCGAATTGACCGGTGCCGACCGAGTGCAGTTTCTGAACAGCTTCTGCACCAACGATATCAAGCGACTCGCGGTTGGGGAGGGGTGCGAGGCGTTTCTGACGAACCATCAGGGGAAAACGGTCGGGCATGTTTTGGTGAGGGTTCAAGCCGAGGTCCTGGTCCTGGATACATCGCCGGAACAGGCCGCGAAGATCATCCAGCATTTCGACCGCTTCGTTATCTCCGATCGCGTGGAGTTTCATGATCGAACCGCTGTGACCGGCGAACTGCTGGTTGTGGGAAAGAATGCTCGCCGCGTACTGTCAGAAATTGGCCTGGGTTCATTGCCGGCGAATCGCTGGCAGCACACACTCGCGACGGTTCAAGGCGTACAAGTCGCGGTGCAGAAGGTTGATTATGCCGGCGAAGACTCCTATTTCCTGACGACGAGAGCAGACGATCTCGCGGCAATCCAAAGGACTCTTACCACAACTGGTGCCGTCCCCTGCGATGCCGCCACCGTCGACGCTGCTCGCATCGAAGCCGGTTTTCCCTTGTTTGGAACGGACATAACAGACGATAACTTCCCTCAGGAAATCGGCCGCAATCAGCAGGCCATCAGCTTCACCAAGGGCTGCTATTTGGGACAGGAAACCGTGGCCCGAATTGACGCGATGGGGCACGTCAACTGGTTGCTGGCGCGGGTGAAGTTCGCCGCAGCCGAAATTCCAGTAACCGGTACGGAACTCTTCGCAGCCGACAAGCCAGTTGGCAAAGTGACCTCCGCCTGCTGGTCGCCTAAGATTGATTGTCCTCTCGCGTTTGCCCTTCTGCGCCGACCCCATGCCAAACTCGGAACGCAACTCACTGGTCTCGGTGTCCCGGCGGAAGTCTGCTAGCAGCTAGCCGCCGGAAACTCACCGCATCTTCTCGGGTTTTCTCAACCCGAACAGTCCTATCTTCCGACATAACCGTTACCACCGGAACACTTCAGGGCCGGGGCTGCGCTGCCGTTGATATTCGGCGCGGCTGTCAACAATCCGCCAGTCGTTTCCCCCCTCATGAAAACGAACTGCTTGCTCACCGTCGTTGGAGCCGCGCTCCTTGCTTCCTCGTTCGCCGCTCCGCTCCGTGGAGAAAATGCTCGCTTTCGCGAACGCGTCGCCGCCTGGCAATCGCCGCCGGCCAGCCGTCCGGCCGCGACACAAGATGTCCGAACTGCTTCGTGGGAAGTAGAGTCCGCCGCGACGGCCGCTGAAACCGGCGCGAACAGCCGCTTCGTCGCCCAGTCGGTGGACCAGTGGACGGATGGCGGCGAGTTCGCGGACGGTCTCGATCCCGCGTGCTGCCCAGATCGGTGCGGCCGTTGCATGGATTGGAGTTGGTGCGGGAATGGCTGCGGCCCGCGGCTGTGGTGGGTTCGCAGCGAAGGCCTGTTCCTTTGGGCCAAAGAACGCAATCTTCCGGCACTTGTCACGACCAGCGACACACCCGTGCCCCCCCCCGGAACGACGGTGCTGCTCGGGGATGGCACGCAAACCAGCAATGCCCGGACCGGTATCCGCATGGACTTCGGGACCTGGCTCCAGTGCGACGAGCTCGTCGGTATTGGCGTGCGCTTTTGGGGACTCGCTGACGACCAAACAACTTTCGCTCTCAGCTCCACCGATCTGACCAATCAAACCATCGAGCGCCCGTTCGTCCAGACCGACGGCACACCCAACTCCCTCGTCGTCGCCGACCCTTTCACCGGCTTTGACGGAAACATCCGCGTGACATCCTCTTCCGAAGTCTTCGGCGCCGATGCCTATGCCCGCATTCGCTGCTACCAAAGCTGCCGCTCGCGGACCGACTTCGTCACCGGCTATCAGTTCGGCCGAATCAACGAATCGCTGCAAATTCATTCCCAGACGCAGGGCAACAACCTGATCGTGGACGACAACTACACCACACGCAACGAGTTTCACGGCGGCGTCATCGGCGTGATGCACGACACCCGGTTCGGATGTGGCAACCTGGTGCTGGTGGCCCGCGTCGGCCTGGGAAACATGCACCAGTCCGCCATCGCCACCGGCTCCACGAACGGCCAACAAGGGGGTCTGTATGTGGAAAACAACACCACCGTGGTCCGCGACGAATTCTGTGCCGCACCGGAATTCGGAGCGACCTTCGGCTATCAGCTCTCTTCGTGCATGCAAGTGAAAGTCGGCTACACGCTGCTCTATTGGAGCAACGTCATCCGCCCGGAATCGCTCATCGACGACGTCCGCGGCGACAACATCTCGCTCAACTTGGGCAACTCCAGCTTCTGGGTACAAGGAGTTACGGCGGGACTGACGTATTCGTTCTAACCATCCGCCGTCTTCGTTTCCTCCGTTCCCTTCTGTTCCATCCTCTGCGTGGAATCCTGTTTTCTGGGCAGGCTGGAAGCCTACCCCACAATCTGTGGCTGTCGTTCTTTCGCCGCATCCACTGTGACAAGAATGCATTTGAACGCCGGCGTCTTCGACTGCGGATCGGCGTAGCGCGAGACCAGCACGTTGGCTTCGGGATAGTACATCAGCGCGTTGCCAGCGCGTATCTCGGGAAAACTCCGCACCAGGATATTCGGCATCGAGCCCGTTTCGCTACCGACGGTCACCCGCTGGTCCTCGGTGACGCCCAGCCGCTGCATGTCGTCGGGGTGCATCAAAATCACATCCCGCCGGTCCTGCCCCCGATAAATGTCTTCCTTCTCGTAGACGACCGTGTTGAATTGCCCTTCGCTGCGGACGGTCATCAACCTCAACTGACAATCACCCCCTGGCAACTCCGGCAAGTCGTGTGCATGAATGAGGGCTCGCCCATTTGCCGTCGGAAACTTCGGCTGATGGAAGATGCGGCCGGGGATGGCGAATTCCTGCTTCGATTGATCGATGGCGGCGAGCTGCTCGAATCCGGGGACGACTTTGGAAATGGCTTCGCGGATTTTGCCGGTGTTTTCCATCGATTGCCAGTCGAGGGCCCCGCTGGCCGGGCTGCCGGTGGGAAGGGTCTCGCGGGCGATCTGGGCGATGATTTCCACTTCGCTCCGCGGCCCCTGATGCCGCCGTGGGCCGCCATCGGAGAGCCGGATGTAGTTGAACATCGATTCCTGCGTGCTCGGCTGCGGCTCTTCGTCGCGGGCGAGGACCGGCAGGATGATGGTCTCCCTGGCCAGGCCATGGGCGTGGCCTGTGTTGAGCGTGGTGTTGAGGTAGACGATCTGGTCGAGCTTGCTGATGGCGCTGGCGGCGAACGTCGCGTCGGGATTGCTGCCGTACAGATTGCCACCCAAACAGAAGCCGACCTTCAGCCGCCCCGCATCCGCTTCTTCCATACAGGCCAGCGTGTCGAGTCCCGCCGTCGTCGGGAGTTTCAAGCCGTATTCGTTTTGCAGCTTCGCCAAAATCGCATCCTTCAGTTTGGGCGTCACTCCCATGCTGCCGATCCCCTGCACGTTGGAATGTCCGCGGATAGGGAGCAGCCCCGCGTGCGGCTTGCCGACCATGCCCCTCATCAGGGCCAGGTTGGCGATGGCCTGCACGTTCTGCACCCCGTGAGCGTGATGCGTGATTCCCATCGTCCAGCTAAAGACGGTCGCCTTCGACGCCGCATAGAGTTCGGCAATCTTGTCAATCTCCGCCTGCCCCACGCCCGACTTGGCGTGAATCTCGCTCCAGGCCGTCTTGCGAAGCTGCTCCAGCCACTCTTGGTGGCCGCTCGTATGGCTCTTCAAAAACGCTTGGTCCTGGGCTCCCATTTCGTCAATCCGCTTGGCGATGCCGGCGAGCAGGGCCAGATCACCGCCGATGTGCGGCTGGACGTAGAGCGAGGTGATTTTGGTGCCGAAGAAGAGGGACCAGGGGTCGCTCGGGACGCGGAAATTGACAAGGCCGGTTTCGATGACTGGGTTGATGGAAATGATGTGCCCCCCGCGGCGGCGGACGTTTTTCAGTGTCGTCATCAGCCGCGGGTGGTTGCTGGCCGGGTTACCGCCAATGACAAAGACCAGGTCCGAGTGCTCCACGTCCTCCAGCGTCAGCGTGGCCGTGCCGCTGCCGACGGACGTTTGCAAGCCCACGCCGCTCGCCTGGTGGCAAAAGAAGCTGCAATTGTTGACATTGTTGGTCCCATACACGCGGGCAAAAAGCTGCAGCAAAAATCCGGCCTCATTGGAGCTCCGGCCGCTGAAATACCAGAACGTGTCATTTGGCGTGACCGCTTTTAGTTTTTTAACAATACGACCTAGAGCGTCATCCCACGAAATCGGCCGGTAATATCCGTTCACTC
>SXOA01000190.1 GCA_005778405.1 Planctomycetaceae bacterium | reverse complement strand
TGGGAGAGGGCCGGGGTGAGGGCTTATCAACAATTCAAAACGTAGGATGGGCTTCCCAGCCCGTCCAGAACATACACGGACGGCCTGGGAAGGCCATCCTACCCTAGCGTCTTTGCAGGAGTCCCTCGCATGTCCCATTCCACGTCATCCCGCCGCTCGCGCGGTTTCACGCTGGTGGAAATCCTGGTCGTGGTGGCGATCATCGTCATCCTCATGGCGATTCTCATCCCCGTCGCCATGCGGGCCATCTCCCAGGCCCGCAACGCGGCAATTGGCCTGGAGCTCAGCCAGCTCAAGACGGCCATGGAAGAATACAAGAAAGAGCACGGGGACTATCCCCCCAGCATGGATTGGGATCCGAATCTGACCGTCGCTCAGCAAGCGGGAAAATGGTGGGATAACTCGATCCCTGGTCCCTCCAACTATGCGTATGCCTCCACCTGCGAACGCCACCTGCTCCGGTGCTATCCCAAGATGACCGACAAGGTCAAGTTCTATCGGTACATCGCTCCTCTTCTGGAACAGGATGAGGCCCTGGTCTTTTGGCTCTATATGATCGCCAACGACCCGCGGGAGCCTTTCAAAAACTTCGCATTCAACAACATGAACAATAACATTTATTACGCCGGCGGAAACACCATCACACAGCTCGCGTACAACGACTTTCCCGGCACCTACACCCGTTTCTCCCACTATGATTTTGACGCCCGCCGCCTGGTCGATAGCGATGGCGACGGTATCCCGGGTTACCAATCGCTGTACAGCAAGGAAACCACCTACATGTATTTTGATTCCCGGACCTACGGCTTCTCGCAGAATCCGGCTTATGCGGCTCGGGGCGTGGCGCAGCCGTTTGCGGATTCCGTGGCCATTTTCAAGGGGCAACCCAAGTTCGTGAACCCCAATACGTTCCAGATTCTTTCGTCCGGCCAGGACGGCGATTTTGGCCTGCTCGCGACAGCCTACCCGCTCAACAATTTCGCTGGGTTCGACTGGACCCTCACCAAGACGTTCCCCGCGATGAACTTCACCAACGAGGAAGACAGCGACAACATGGCCGACTTCACCGAAGGCCGCCGGCTGATTGACCACCGGGCTCCTTAAATACGTCAGGCTCTGGCCATCACAGCCGGGAGAAATACTTCATGTTCACTTACAACTACACCAGCCTGACGCGCCAGCGAAGGAAACCGTCGCGCACCCCTTCGCGCGGGGTCGTGTTCGATCGATACCCCAACGGGGTTGCCCAGCGCCGCCCCGCCTTCACGCTGGTCGAGATGACCATCGTCATCATGATCATCGCCATCCTGGCGGCCATGGCGGTTCCCATCTTCGCCACCGCCGCCCAGCAGGCCCGCGCCCACCGCACCCGAGCCGTCATCGCCAAGATCGACCAGCTCATCGGCGAGAAGTACGAAAGCTATCGCACGCGGCAAGTGCCGATTCGTATTAATCCCAGCCTAAACTTGAATCCACGTCGAATCGCCCTCTTTCGTCTCAACGCGATGCGCGAACTCATGCGCATGGAGATGCCCGACAGCCAAAGCGATATCCTGCCCTACGATAATAACACGGGAACAACATTGCTGGGTGAACACGCCTATTTGCGTGCTCCCCCCGCTTTGACGCAGTCCTATCGCCGTCGCGCAACCGCGATTTGGTCCGTAGAAAACCAAAGTGCGGAGTGCCTCTATTTGATCCTGGCGGCGATGCGTGATGGGGACAAAAGCGCACTCGATTACTTCTCATCGACGGAAATTGGCGATGTGGACAACGACGGCATGAATGAGATTCTTGATGCCTGGGGAGTGCCGATCCATTTTCTGCGCTGGGCCCCCGCCTATCGCGCTGACATTGCCCCGTATCCAGTGACCCCCCAGGTCGGCGATGTTCCCGATCCGTTCGATCCTTTTAAGATTGACCCCCGCTGGAATAACGCACCCTTCACGCCTTTTGCGCTCAAGCCGCTGATTTGGTCCGACGGCCCCGACAAAAGGGGCGGAATCAACTTCAATACGCCAGGCACTCCCAATCCATTTCCCTATTCGCAAAGCAACGCATATTGGGCAAATAACCCGGTGAATGACCCGTATTTTGCCGACAGCGGCACGGGAATGCCGGTCGTCGGCGCTCCGGTAAATGCCGACGCTACCGACAACATCACCAACCACGACCTGGAGGCGAGGTAGCATGTCCCTCCATTCGAAAAACCTCCAGCAGCAACCGACTCGCAGTTCGGCGCGGGTCTCCGACCCCGCCGAAACGCTCGACCGAAGGTCTCCAGGGGACCGCGGGAGACCTGCGCCCAACGGGCGGGCGGGCCTGCGTGGCTTCACCCTGATGGAGATGCTGATTGTCATCGCCATCATGCTCCTGCTCGTCATCGCCACGCTGCCGCGGCTCAAGCAGTCGATGGACGAATCGAAGGTCCGCGAAGCTTCGCGCCAACTCAGTTCGCATTTCTCGCGGGCCAAGGCCCGGGCCGCCGCCACTGGCCGGCCGTGCGGCCTGTGGTTTGTCACGGAACAGATTGGCCCGGCCACTCCTCCCGGCACCTTCCAGACCACGGAACTTTACCTGGCCGAAATTCCGCCGCCGTACTCGGGTGATGTGCAGGAAGCTCGCGTTGTCGTCACCGATTCCAGTGGCAATCAAGCGCCAACTTGGACCAATTTTAATAACATCAATCCCCCGGGCTGGCTGCTGAATTTTCCGCCGGCCAGCAACGCCGGCTTGTTCACGCTGATTCCTCAAACGGCCCCCAATAACACTTTCTTCATCCGTTTCGATCACAAGGGTCCGCTCTTCCCCGGCATCCGCATTGGCAACCTGTTTTACGTTACCGGCGGCCCGACACTCCCCCCGCATGGCAACGGCTTGTACGACGCCAATACGAATCCCTCCGCCGGCTATCAGTACGAAATCATCCGGCTGCCGCAGCGGATTGGGGCTCCGCTCGCTCTTCCCCGCGGTACTTCGGTCGACCTCACCTACTCCGGCTTCGGCAACAGCGGCACCGATTTTTACTCGTCTCCCAATCAGATATTGGTGCTGTTCACGCCGGACGGCCGCGTGGGCAACGTCACTTACCAGACATGGAACGCCACCAACAGCAATTACCCCATCATCAGCAACGACGCCGCCGGCACTCTGCACTTCCTGGTCGGCCGGCCGGAGAAAGTCGGCCTGCCGCTCAACCAGTCCAACCTCAACGATAACAACGCCCTCTGGGTCAGCGTCGGCCGGCTGACGGGTTCGGTAACGACGACCGAGAATGCCCCCAACATCGACTTTGTCTTCTCGAACCCCGCCACCGCGGCCGAGCAGCAGGCGTACCTAACCATCGCTCGCGAATACGCCATCACGCAGGACGTGAAGGGGGGGCATTAAGCATGAAGTACGTCACGAATACACGCCGCCGCATGTCGGCTCGCGGAGCGAGCGGACCACGCCCCGTAGGGCGCAGGTCCCCCCCCGTTGGGCGCAGGTCTCCCGACCTCGCCCACACCGTTGACCGCAGGTGTCCCAGGTCTCCCGCGCCGCTCTTGAGACCTTCGGTCAGGCGTTTCGGCGGGGTCGGAGACCCGCGCCGAACAGGGGTCGGAGACCCTCGCCGAACAGCCGACCATCGCCGAACAGCCCGCCATTCCGGCATGACCATTCTCGAGGTCTTGTTCGCCATCATGATCACCACGATCGGCCTCCTCGGCGCGGTCGCCGTTTTTCCCGTCGCCAGCGAATACGCCCGCAAAGGCCGCCTCAACGACGAAGTCACCGTCTGCGCCGAATCAGCCGTCCACACGATGGACGCTCGCGGCATGCGGCGTCCCGACCGCTGGATTACCTGGCGGTACGTGAACGGCGGCCTGCAAGGCAATGCCTATTACGTCCCCGGGACCGCCCCCTTACAAGTAATCTCCAATCCTCCACCCGTCATCGTCCGCGCAGGCATCAACGCCGGCGAGTCCTATTGCCTCGATCCCCGGTTCATGGCCGCCAACGTGATTCCCAATGCCAACCCCGCTCTCATTCCTCGATTTCCTGAAGGCACGATATTTCCAGCATTTCCGCGCCGTCCCGCTGCCCAGGTTACCGGACCCAACGATCCGGATAACTTCGCGATGGGCAATCCGGGTGCTCCCCGCATGCAGCGGATCACACTGGCCAATGGGGCAGCCGGCAGTGCTGCTCCTTACGCGCCCGCCAACTTTCCCCCGATGGGGCAGTTTCAGGCCGACTATGTGTTCAGCTTTATGGACCAGTTGACTTACGAACGGCCCGGCATCCAGCGCCGCCTGACCGGAAACGACAACGCTAGCCCCGCCTTCCAGCTTTATACCCCCATTAACGATCCAAACTCTGGCACGATTTATCCCGGCAAGCGTGAAGAGGACGGCCGCCTCTCCTGGATCGCCACGCTGGTTCCCAAGCTGGACCGCTGGAATGCGACGCTGGACGACAAGTATGTCCTCTCCGTCGTTGTCTTTTACAACCGGGGACTTGGGGCGGAGTTGTCCATTGAGGACTTTACACAGCCCCTCACCAAACCCGTCAAAGAGTGGACCGCCGTCATCCTGGGCCGCAATGCCAACGACGCCTCCGATTTCCATAGCGGCGGGTACGGCGGCGGCGAAGTGACCATCACCGCAAACAACCCCGACAAACTCAGGATGCGCTCGGGAGACTGGGTGATGCTGTCGGGGCATGCTCGCTACGGCGGCAGCACTCCCACCATTGGCAATTTCAAGTGGTACCGGGTGTCGGACGCGGATGAAGACCCGTACGAAACGGCGATTGGCTCGGGAATCTGGAAACGGGATGTCACGCTCATCGGCCCCGATTGGGACCTGCAGAACGTGCTCCCCTTCGATACGAGTACCGGCCTTCCCAATCCCGATTTCTATGGCAATGGCAATCCCATTTACGACGACGTCGAGGTCACCATCGTCCCCCACATCGTCGCCGTCTTCGACCGCACCGTGCGGCTGGAGCTGGATGGAACGGGGTACTAGGAAGGCAGAATGTAGAGGGCAGAAAGACACTAACCCGAAGCGTAAGCGAGGGAGTGAAGAGAGACAGAGAGAGCCGCAGGTGGAATGTGCGGCGGATTTGAGAACAGAGAAGCAGGCCCGTTGGAGTCCCGGCTAGAGCGCCGGTTGCCGCCTGAAGGCGGGACTCCAGCACAATCGAAACAAGCGCCTTTCGGCGCGGAGGGTATTTTTATGTCGAAGCGCCAGGCTGATCGTCTAAACAGGCTGCGTAAAGAGAAGCGCGGCGTTGTCCTGCTGGTGGTGGTCAGCATCCTCACGCTGTTCCTGATGATCGGCGTCACCTACGTCCTGGTCGCCGGCAACTACTACCAGGCCTCCGGCCAGGCCCTTCTCGCCAAAACCTACGGCGACCAGCCGGAACACGAAATCGACGAGGTCATGGGCCAAATCCTCTTCGGCACGCCACAATTCGGCGGTGCCGGCCCCCGCTCCGTGATTTCCCCCCATTCGCTGTTTGCGGATTTGTATGGGAATGATGGAGTGGTCGGGACGGTGATGAACGTGGCGAACAACCCGGCCAATCTTAACGGCGGTCAGACAATCCGTATTCAAGTCAACCTTCCCGCTCAACCCATTCCCAGTTATTACGCCGGACGGGTCATCACTTTCACCAATGGTCCGGCAGCCGGAATTAGCACCCGCGTGATGGGATACATTCCGCCAGCCCTGAGCAGCAGCGGCAATCCGGAGTTGCTCGTGGAAGCGCCGGAAAGCGACCTCCCCATTCCGGTCGGCCCGAGCGTCGACAGTCGTTTCGTGATCAACGGCGCGCCGTTTAATGGAACAGGGGGAGGATATGCGGCCGCGTCACAGAACCTGAATGCCTTTGTGACACTCAATTACACCGGAACCCCGAATAACTACAGCGCCGCGTACCTGCCCAACCCCTCCTTTTACCCATCCGGCTCGATCAATCCGGCAGTCGGCGGCATGGATGAACAGTATGACATCCCCAATTGGGACAACATGTTCTTGGCGTTCATTCCGCCGCAAAAACTGACTGCGACCGTCCCTTCGCGAGTGGGCAACGAGCAGTTGATTCCCCCACTGCCGATTCTGCCGTCCTTCCACCGACCGGACCTGGTGCGATTCTGGGAGAATATTCTCGTCAATGCGCCGCTCATGTCGGGTGTGGCCCAAGCGGATCAACGCAGGGCTTTTCTTCAACCCTATGGCGCGGATTTCATTCCCAATAGCGGTGATGAAGTAGCCGGATTGACCCCTGCGCAAGCTAACGAGCTTGTTGCGCTCAAGCGAATGTTCATCTTTCGTCCGCTGCGCGAGGATCATCCAAACTTCACTGGCGGCAATTCCAACTTCCTGGAAGACAAGATGGCGTGCTACAACGTCGATTCCGATGGGATGAATGGGCTCGACACCGACGGCGATGGCGACGGTATCTACGACGTCGACAACGACGGCGACGGAATTGCCGAGAGTATCTGGATCGATCCCGGTCTGCCGGTCGTGACCGTCCCCAACGGCCGCCGCTATAAGAGGCTAGTCGCCATTTGCATCAAGGATCTCGATGGCCGCGTGAATCCCAGTGTTCACGGGAACCTAATCCTGGCGAATGTCGCCTCGGCCCGCACGGCTTCGTCCGTGACCGATGACTTCGCCGGCATGGACCCCAGCGCACTCACGCCTGTCTATCTCCCACGCGGCTTGGGCTTTGGCCCGGCGGAAGTCGATTTCCGCCACATCTTTCTGGACAACGTGGGCGTTTACAACAACCTCCTCGGTCAGCGGTATTTGCGCCTGATGGCATTGCCGAACACCTCAGCGCAAATGCCCCTTCCGGGCTTCTCCGACGGTGTGATCGGCAATTTTGCCAACCACGACGGCTGGAGCCATTTGAAGATGATTGGGATGCCGGGCGAGATCTTCTCGATGGGAACCTTTCAGACGATCAACAATGGGAATCACACCGTTGCACCCCTCTCCGGCTATTCCACTCCGCCGGATGTTTGGGGCCGGGGGGCCATGGCCGTCGATTACACCGGTCAGCCGCTCTGGAATTATCTCGGGACCGGCGAGCGGGTCGATAACCCCTATGAAGTGCAGTGGGATCAAATGAGAGCGAGCGTCGACGCACCCTACACGGTAGCGGAGCTGGAAGCTCTGCTCCGCTATCACGACCTGGGGGCCTCGGTCATCCCCAGCCGCTTTTTGCAGCCCGGCGCGACGGGTGCCGGCCAATACCTGGCGATTGAATCACGGGGGACACCGGGAATTTCCCAGATCCGCCGCGACGCCTTCGGCATGGGTTCGTACATTCCGGCCCCGCGGCTGAGCGTTCCCCGCGAACTGCGTTCGACGTTCGGCGGCGCGGTCGGCAGAAGCACGATCCTGGATTTGTACTACAATCGCCTGGGCAACAGCACGGCTGATTTTCAGACAATCGTCCCCTTCGAGTTCATGAAGGGGCAGATGTTCAATCTCAACCGCGAGCTGGGGAACGGGATTGATGACAACGGCAACGGCGTGGTGGACGATCCGGCGGAATACCCAACGGAAATGATTCCGACCACAGCCGGTCCATACACACTCAATTATCTCAACGATACGCCGGCCGCCAACACGCCGAACCAGCGGCACATGTATGCCCGGCATTTGTATTGCCTGGCGATGTTCCTGCGGAACACGAACTTTCCGGACATTGACCTCGATTCTCCGCCCAACGGAGCGACTCCCGCGGAAACGGCCCGCTATTATGCCCAGTGGGCGATCAACGTCGTCGATTTCCGCGATCCCGACTCGATCATGACGCCGTTTGAATATGACATCATTCCGACCGACGGCTGGAGCGTCGATGGCGTGGTCGGCTCGGGCGACGACCTGGGGGGCCAGCGGGGCCTCGTTTGGGGTTGCGAACGGCCCGAAGTACTGATTTCGGAGACCATCAATTTCCACGCTCGCCAAACGGAAGACCGGCCCGATGATGTCTTCAATGGCAATGCGGACAATCTCAGGACGGATGATACGACTGGAGCCGTGGACGGTGAAAGGGACTTCAAGACGGGGATGGGCCCCAATGACTTTGATCAGCGTCTGGGCCCCGTGGGTTCCACTTTTATCGAGCTGTACAACCCCTGGTTCGACCGGGGGAGCGGCGGCAGCCCCAACATCTACGACCACAAGGCGGCGGAGCTCTACACCAACGGCGGCGTGGACCTTTCACGGCTGCACAATGGCGCAACCGGTTCGCCGGTCTGGCGAATGATTGTCGTCAGGGGATCTGGCCCCAGCAAAAACACCGACCCGGATTATCCTCGGCCCGAGGCGCTGATGCTCGACGCCAACGGAATCCCTTTGCCGCCACCACCACCTGGCAGTCCCAACGTCGAACGGAGCATCTACTTCGCCGACCTCGCGGCAGCGGGAGTCAGCCGCCCGGCGGGAGCGAACGACGGCGAAGTTTATTTCCCCAGCAGCAGCATTCCCAAAGCCCCGCTTCTGCCCGGCCGCTACGCGGTCGTCGGCTCGGCCGGTTATGCCGATGGCGCGGGAAACTATATCAGCGTCATCAGCCGCCGGACGTCCGACCCCGCAGCGGGAACTTTCAATCGCCCCGACTACGCCAACACGCGGCGGATTATCCTCACTCCAAATGCTAACCCGAATACCGCGCAAACGGTGCGCGTGCGGGACAACGCTACCGACGGGGCGGATGACGTTAATGCCGCGGACATTCAACCGATGGTCGCCTTGCCCGTGGATATGGTCTGGCGAGTCGGCGCGGCGGCCGCGCAACCGCAGTCCCTGAACATCAGCGAACAACTGGGGGGATATCCCGGACAGCCGGGCGGTCCCGCCCTGCCGCCGCCGCAGGCCATGTCCATGTGGGTTGCTCCGACGGCGACGGAAGAAGGCTACTATTCGCCCCCCATTGATGCTCCGCTGGACCAAAACCGTACGGATGGAGGCCTGATTTTCGCCGGTGACAGAACCGAGATCAACTACCGCGCCCTGCACTTGCAGCGACTGGCCAATCCGCTACTGCCGTGGAACGCGGTGACCAATCCGTACATGACGGTGGACACCTCCAGCATGGACGTGATGTCGTTCAACGGCGTTGCGGACGACTCGGGGTATGCTCCCCCTCCGCCGGCGGTGAGTCAGAATTTCCAGGCCTTCCAGCGCGGCGGGCGATATTATGAAGGCGTTCCGGACTCGATACCGGGCTATGCCGCGCCGGTAGCGCCCAATCTGAGAGTTTTCCGCGATCTCTGGCGTACTGAGTCGCCGTTCGGCAATCCCGGCGAGCCGAGCGCCAACTCTCCCACCGAGTCCACGGGCAACGCCCATTTTCAAACGCGCCCGCTCTATCACACGCTCGGTTTCCTCAACCGGCGCTATCAGCCTTACATTAATTCGACCGGCCCAGCGCTCTATCGCGGCGCGCCCGCGTATCTGGATTCCAATGGGGCAGTCGCCGCGCCGTTCCCCTACCTGGCTTTCAACAATCGTCCGTTCAACAACGTGATGGAGCTGTTGCAGGTTCCAGCCTGGCAATCGTCCAAGCTGCTGGGGAAATTTGACGGCCAGTACCTCGACCCAACAACACCCTCCTGGACCAGCCTGTATCAAGCGCCACCGCCTGGCCAGACGATTCCTTACGGCCATCTGCCGAATTTTTTCTATACGACGGCTACCCCCGACGGCCCCCCTCCGACTGATTCTCCCGAATTCAGCCGGGTGCTGGATTATGTGGAGACGCGGACGCCCTATATCGACACGGAGAAATATTACCGGCCGGACGCGCCGGCGAACTTTGCGACGGACCCCAATACTCCCGCCGGGTTTCGGCCGCCGTTCAACTATCTGTCGCGGTTCCGCGAGCCGGGGCGGATCAATATCAACACGATTTTCGATTCGAGCGTCTGGGATGCCGCGGTCCGGGGGTTCCCGGGGATGTGTACTCTGAATCCGCCCAACGAAGGAGACGGCGGCACATTCCTGAGGCATCTTGTCCTCAGTCGGCAGGGTTATCCAGCCCTTGGAGGCACGGGAGCGGATATTCTGCAACACAACCCTTCGTACCCGTCACTATTCTCCAATCCCTTCCGCACGGCGGACTCGGCGGACATGATGCCGCTCAATCCCAATGCGGCATCCATTCCCGTGGAAACCCACCCGCGAAAGAGTCCCGCGCATGGCGGCCTGCTCAGGCGGGATTTGAATCCTTATCCTGGCGTCGATGATGACGACCGTCCTCTATTCGGTTCGGACAACACATTGCCTCGTCAGGACTCGGCCCGCAATCCGTACTTCCGCTACCAAGGCTTGCAGAAAATCGGCAACCTCTTCTCCACCCATTCCAACTGCTATGCCGTTTGGATTACGGTCGGATATTTTGAGGTGGAGGGGAACGATTCCGACAACAATGCCAATACGCCCCCCGTGGCCGATGCGGCTCATCCCGATGGTCTGCGGCTGGCGCAGGAGGTGGGGGTGGATGAGGGGAATGTGAAACGGCACCGGGCGTTTTATATCATCGACCGGAGCATTCCTGTCGGCTATGAGCCGGGGCACCGCCACAACACGGACAAGGCGATCCTGCTGAAGCGGTTTATTGAGTAGCTTTCGTAGCCACAGGCGGCCCGCCTGTCGGCTTGCATTTTTCGGCAAACAAGCGATTCAAGCCTACAGGCGGGCCGCCTGTGGCTACGGGGACTTCCGCTTCCGCAGTTCGATTTCTCCCTGGCAGCATTCGCACTCTTTGAGCTCGTACATGGCGATGGCGCAGACGGAACACCAGTAGTCGATTTCGAAGCGCCCGTCTTTGGCCAGCTCATACACGCCGATGATTTGCACCGCGGGGGAATCCACATAGCGGCGGACGAGCAATTCCACCTGGATGTCCCGCAGCCGTTTGTCGACGCGGAAGGCGCGGCCGCGAATGTCTTCGACCAGGGGATGGAGCTTGCCCGCATCATCCTGCAGGGCCAGCGCGGCCTGCTTGGCCTCGGTGACCGACTTCACGCCGTATTTTTTCTCCAGCGCCTCCGCCAGAAACACGACCCGGCCGCGGAGCGTTTCCTTGGTGAACTTGGGAGGAGCGGGCTTGTCCTCGGCACGGGAGGAAGCGGCGAGTAGCGCTGCCGCCAGCAATACGATGAATTGCAGATTGTGGATTGCAGATTGAAGATTGAAAGGAGCGCAGGGCGCAAGCGCGGCAACAGTTTGCTCGCCATTCTGCACTCTGCAATCTGCATTCTGCATTTCTTCCCCCTCATTCTCCCGCGTGCCCGACCAACACTGCTTCCACCGCCTGGTCGGTTGTTTTGTCGCCCGAACGAGTCTTGCCGGTGAAGCGGACGATCCACCAATCCTTGTCCTCCTGGTAGCGGATGGTCAGCGGTTCCTGGTCGCTGAGCCGCTGGAGCGAAAGGATGGCTGGGTGGCTGGCACCAGTGGTTTGGGCGCTGGCTTTGGAAAGGGCCTTGAAGTCGGCGATGATGTCCGGCGATTTGTCCTTGTCCGCCGGCGTCAGCAGCAGAAAATCCCGCGTCGGACTGGTTCCCACATGGGCCCCATCCACCGGCTGCTGGCCATAACGGAGCGTGTAGAGTCCGGCGGGAACGTCCTGCTCGCGGAAGTCGCTTCCCTTGCGGGGAAAGCGGGCGACCCCCATCACCTGGCCGGGCTGAAACGGATAGAGCACCTCGCCCCCCACCTTGGCCTCCTTGATGGGCCACTCCTTGCAGAGCCAGACCTCGCACACCACTCGCGTTTCCCCGCGCACCACCTTGAACCCCGTGGGGCTCAGCAGCGCGGCAATCTCCGCCGAGAGGCCTTCCTTTGGCGCGGCTTCGTCGACCTTTTCCAACTTGTGGTCAACCGCGAGGAGCGGGAGCGAGCAGCACAAAACGGCCAGCAGGGCGGAGGAAAAAGTGCGAAGCATGGAAATCTCATGAGGGATGGGCGGGGGCATCGAGGTGGGAGAACTCATTATAGGCACTAGCGGAGCGGCGGGCACGGGCCCCGATACCTCCCCGCCCGCCGTTTTCGGCGATAAGATACCTTTACTAGAGCGTCGCATTTTTCTCTCCTGGTCACTGGGCACGTGTCATGGCTGCCGACGATATCCTGTTGGACGTGGAAGATCGCATGGACAAGGCGGTCGCAAAACTCAAGAACGACCTTTCGGGCATTCGGACCGGCCGGGCCAATCCGGGCCTGATCGATTCGCTCAAGGTCGAAATCTACGGCTCGCAGACGCCGATGAAGCAGCTCGCCAACGTCGGTGCGCCGGAACCGCAGCAACTCGTGATCCGGCCGTATGACCCCGGCACGATCAAGGAGATCGAGAAGGCGATTATCGCCAGCGGCCTCGGGTTCGCCCCGCAAAATGACGGCCGCATCATCCGGATCAACGTCCCGCCGCTGACCACTGACTCCCGCAAGAAGCTGGTCGGCCGGATCAAGGAAATGACCGAGGAAGCCAAGGTCAGCATCCGCAACGTCCGCCGCGACGGGAACAAAGCCGCCGACCAGGCCGAGAAAGACAAGGAGCTGACCGAGGACGAGAACAAGAAGGTGCAGGAAGATATCCAGCAGCTCACCAAGAAGTACGAAGGGACCGTGGCCGACATGGCCGCCGCCCGCGAAGCGGAAGTGATGGGTGGCTGATGTCTTCACCTGCAATCACTTTCGCGATGATGCGCGAGTCGCTGTACTCCGCCGTCGTCGCCGATGCCCTCGATTCACTCGGCCTGCGCAACCAGTCCCCGCGCATCGATCTACAGCCGCTCACCGTCGAGACCGTCCTCGTCGGCCGCTGCAAGACGACCCTTTGGGCCGATATGTTTCACGAAGACCCGCGGCCCTATGAGCTGGAGCTCCGGGCGGTCGATTCGTGCCAGCCGGACGACGTCCTGATCGCCGCAGCCGCCGGAAGCGTCCATTCGGCTCTGTGGGGTGAGCTCCTTTCCACAGCCTGCCACAACACGGGCTGCGTGGGAGCGATCGTGGACGGCGCGGCGCGGGACATCCGCAAGATGCGGGAAATGAACTTCCCCGTCTTCGCCCGGGCCCGCAGCGTCTACGACAGTCTCCATCGCCAGCGGGTGATTGACCTGGACGTGCCGGTGGAAATCGGGGGGGCCCGCTTCTCCCCCGGCGACATCGTCATCGCCGACAGCGACGGCGTCGTCGTCATCCCCCAAGCCGTCGAGGCCGAAGCCCTCCGCCGGGCGTGGGACAAAGTCCACGCCGAGAACAAAGTCCGCGACGACATCCGGGCCGGCATGAAGGCCACGGAGGTGTTTAAGAAGTACGGCGTGCTGTAAGCATGCGGCGGAGTTCTCCGTGGCTATTTTTACGGCAAGGTGCGCACCTGCCGCGGAGCGATGAGCCGGAGAGCATCGGGCACATCGCAAGTGCGGAGGGCGCTGAGGAATTGAGGGGCGTCCTTGTCCATGAGACTGGCGGGCGGGGCAAGGAGCGTGGCGCTGCCGATGCTTTCGTCCAGGATGGCGGCATAGGCGGCCAGCAGACCGGAAGCACCCTTGCCGGCGACGTGAATGGGGGGAAGCGAATCCCCGCCGCTCCCACTCTGGGCGAGATATTTCGCGGCGGCGATAATGTCCCAGACGCGGCCGGTGTCGACCGTGCGGCCGAGGAGGGCGTGGGAGCGCTCGACGTAGTTGGGGCCGTTCTTGCGCGTCCAGCGCGTGGCGCCGATGCCGCGGGGCTCGCAGAGGACGACGGTTTTGTCCTTCGCATCGAGCTCCTTGAGCCAGTCGGGCGTCTTGCCGGCATCTTCAGGTCCGAGAATGACGAGCAGGATTCCTGATTTGGACTTCCCGTTGGGATAGCGCAGCTCGAACTGAATGTGCTCTTCCGAGGTCAGCCGCTCGGTGCTGTCGCCAATGTCCTTCAGCTTTTTCGCGGCGGGAATTCTCTCCGGGAAGTAGCGAAAACTGGTGCCGCGAAGCTGTTTGAGGAGGGCAGCTTTCTGGGCGGGGTCAGGAGGCTCGCGCCCAACTTTGGCGGGAGCCCCTTCCCCAACTTTGGCCATGGGGACGAAGGTTTCGTCGATCTTGGTGTTGAGCTGGTCCTGCGGCAGGTTGCTGTCTTGCAGGAAAACGCGGAGCTTTTCGGGCGGAATCGGATAGGGGCCGGGGTTGCCTCCCTCGGTGACGATGTCCCGCTCGCTGTCGGTGACGGGGCGGGCGTCCCCTTTCAAGTGGGCGTTGATGAACGTGTAAGCCGCTTGCCGGATGTCTTGCCGATAGGCATGGCCGCCGACGCTGACGACGGAGTCGACGTCGCCACCCTTGCCGTACAAACTGTAAACCCGCTCCAGCCGATTGATGATGCGGTTGTTGGCATCCATCGGGAAGATGGCGTCCTTGTCGCTGTTGATGAACAGCATGGGACGCGGGGCGACAAGATTGGCGATGCGGGTCCAGGGCCACTGGTAGGTGTTGTAAAGGAACATGCAATCGCAGTGGCCGTTGATGACCCGGTTGGGGACGTACGACTCCAGGTCCGCCATCCCGCTGACCGGGACGGCGACCTTCACCCGCTCGTCAGCCGCGGCGACCCAGAACGTGGCCGCTCCGCCGCCGCTGATGCCGGTGACTGCAATTCGCTCCGGATCCACATCCGGCCGGCTCACGAGATAGTCGATCCCCCGGACGCCGTTCCAGGCTTCGACGCCGGCAGGAGTATAGCCGCGGCTGTGCCACCACCACCGCTCGAGGTTGTACGTGCCGTGGTGGGTCGCCCCGATTTCGCCGAGCTGCAGCGTATCGACGACGAGACAGATATAGCCGTGGCGGGCGAACCAGATGCCGTGCGACTGATAGGCGACCTTGTTGCCGTTGCGTCCGCGGCCTGAATGTCCACAGACATAGAAAACCGCAGGGAGCCTTTCGCCGTCCTTTACTTGGGCCGGGCGGTAAAGATTACCCGTGACATACAAATGCGGCACGCTCTGATAGTGAATCATGTCCACTTCATAGCCGTCCTCTTTCAGAGTGCCGGTGATGGTGGGAGCGAGAGGCGTTTTCTCCGGCCGCGGCGAAAGGCCGAGCATGTAGTAGTATTGCTCGACGTACTCTGGCCGCTTGGCTTGCCAGTCCGCGAGTGATTTGACGTCATCCGTAAAAGTGGCTTCGACTTTGGCCGATTCTGCCGCCAGATAGGCCTGAATCATCGCATCGCCGGGAGCGCCCGCATCGGGCTGGCCGAGCGGCTGGGCCAAGGCGGCGGAGAAAGAAGCCAACGAACAGGCGGCAAGAACGATGGCGGTGAAGTGGATATTCATGGGAGTTTCAATGGAAATGGAGCGTTCTTCGCTTGACCTGCATTTCTCATAGCGAAAAGAAACGAACTGCTTTCTTGGGTCATAAGTTGTTGTTCAACGACAGCTCAAGCCAAACGAGAAGAGCAGCCCGATGGAAACACAGTGTAGCCAGCAATCGTTCGCATTCCAGTCCCTTGGGGCGCGTCGGGTGACGGCGGGATTCGATGGCGGAACGATCACCTCGGACGCGGGTGGGTTGCTGCTGCGGGAGGTCGAGTCCAAGACGGGTCTGTTGGCCGACCTGGCAGATTGCTTCGATGACTGCCGCGACCTCGAACCGGTGGAGCGCACGGTAGTGGATCTCCTCAAGCAGCGGGTGCAAGACGCGCCCATCGGCCCGGTTATGCCTTGTCGAATTGCGTCCCCGAAGAGCCCGACTCCGATTCACCGAGCAGGAGATGGTTCAACAGACATCAGCGAAGGATCAAGAAGTGCATCCCGCGACGATTCCGGATATGGATGGAAGTGCAAACAGACCATCTGCCAATCGGGAGCCAGCACGGGATTCGGAGACCGGAACGACAGGAGACTTACTCTGTTTGAGTTATCGGAACAGCAACTGCGAGAAGTGATACAGGTCGCTCTTCCACACCTGGAAGTCGTGCCGGCCGCCGGGGATGACGTTGTAGAGGTGGGGGACCTTCTTCTCGTCGAGCATCTTGTGGACGTTCTCGCTGATCCGGAATAGCCCGTCCTTGTCGCCGCAGGCGACGTACAAGAGCCGCAGCTTCTTGGCGGCCTCCGCGTGGTCCTTGATGAGAACGGCTGGGGGCCTAGTGTTCGGGGCAGACGAGAATCCGCCTACCCAGGCGAACGTATCGAGATTTCCCAACCCGAAGTTCAGCGACTGCCCTCCCCCCATCGATAGACCAGCCAACGCGCGCGACTCGCGGTCGGCTTTCACCGAGTAGGTCTTCTCGATAAACGGGATCAGGTCGGTGAGCAGTTCCTTCTCGAACAGGGCAAATGCCGGCGACTGCTTGGGGATCGGATCCCGCGCCGTCAGGTCTTTTGACGCCCGGCCGTTGGGCATCACGACGATCATTGGGACCACTTTCTTGTCGGCGTACAGGTTGTCGAGAATCACATCGGGCGCGCCGCCCCGCCCCCACTCGTTTTCGTCTCCACCGATACCGTGGAGGAGGTACAGGACCGGGTATTTCTGGTCCGCCGTGTATCCCGGCGGGGTGTAGACCCGCGCCTTCCGCTTGATCCCAACAGTCGCCGAGTCGTACTCCACCGTCTCCAGCTTGCCGCGGCTGACTCCATCGCGGCGGGTGTCGTAGCCCTCGGGGGGTGTGGGGAATTTTTCCGCCTTGTCGTCCGTCTTCTTGTCTTCCGGCTGCGACAGGCATTTGCCTGGCGTCGGCCCCGGCTCGGAATGTGCTGCTGCCGCCACATACAACAGCGCGAATGAGATGAGAGCGATCTTCTTCACGATGTTACGCTCTCTCCTTTTGCGTAACGACATTTCTTGCCAGGGTCTTGAATCGCTCTCCGTTGGCCTGGACCACCGTGATGGTCACGTGGCCGGTCTTGCTGGTGTTAATGTCCCTGACGATGCCGGATTTGCCGGCATGCACGCCCCCCGTGACCTGGCATGGAGCGCCATCCCTAAGTTTGCCTGGTGGTTTAGCTTTCATTTCCACTTTTTGATAGCGTTTGGAGTGTCGCCCGTGAAGAGCATCCTGCGGTACGCATCGTACCCAGCACCAATTCGCCGGTCAAATAAATGCCCAGTTCCCTGGCTGGCGCTTCGGACTATTGTCGGACGCTGCCACTTTTCATTGACTTGACCGAGCCATCAGCATACGTTGATGTTTGGTTTTTAGTCTGCGACCTGCCGCGTTTCGCCATGTCCATTCCCCCTCCCTCCCCCTGTTCCGGCCCGCTTTCCCGCCGCGCGTTTCTGACGGCGGGGACGCTGGTGATTGGCGGGCTGACGCTGCCGGAATTGTTGGCCGCGAAGGAGCGGGCGGGGGAAGCCAGGAAGGATACGGCAGTGATCCTGTTGTACCTGCATGGGGGGCCGTCGCAACTGGAGACGTATGACCTGAAGCCGGATGCGCCGGTGGAGTTTCGGAGCGTCTTTCGCCCGATGCCGACGAATGTGCCGGGGATGGAGATTTGCGAGCTGTTTCCACGGCAGGCGAAGATCGCGGATAAGTTCTCGCTCGTCCGCTCGCTGAATCATGACGTGGGGATTCACAGCGACGGCGGGATTGTGGTGCTGACGGGGAAGAGGCCGACGGTGCTCGACCCGACGTCGCAATCGAAGAGCCTGCATCCCGATTTCGGCTCGGTGGCCAGCAAGATCCGCGGCCTGGGGGAACATGCCATTCCGCCGTACGTCGCCATCCCCTCGCGGCTCTACATGACGCGGCCGACGTATTTGGGAATGCAGCACTCGCCGTTCGAGACAGCCGATCCATCGAACCCCGGTTACAAGCCGCCGCAACTTTCGGTCTCCGCCCGGAATGCCGCCGTGCTGGATGACCGCCGGCGATTGCTGGCGCAGGTGGATCGCTATCGCCGCGAGGCAGACGGCAACGGACAGCTGACCGGCACCGACCACTTCCGCCAACTCGCGTTTCAGATGCTCACCAGCCCGGAGGCAGCGGCGGCTTTTGATTTATCCAAGGAGAAGGATTCGCTCCGGGACCGGTATGGCCGGCACATGTGGGGGCAAGGGTGCCTGCTCGCCCGCCGCCTCGCCGAAGCGGGGACCGCGGTCATCAGCCTGTATATCAATACCCCCAAGAACGACCCTGATTATACGAACTGGGACGACCATATCCAAAACGCCGGTCGCCCCGGCCACTTTGGCGACTTCATGCGCCGCCGGCTGCCGTATCTGGATGAGGCACTGTCGACGCTGATCGAAGACATCTTCGAGCGGGGTCTCGACCGCCGGATCCTGGTGGTGGTGATGGGAGAATTCGGCCGCACGCCGCGGCTGAGTCACAACGCCAACGGGACGGGCCGGGACCACTGGCCGCAGGCTTACACGGCGCTCGTTTCCGGCGGCGGCCTGAAGATGGGGCAGGTCATCGGAGCGACCAACAGCAAAGCGGAGTATCCCACCGAGCGCCCCTACTCACCGCAAGACCTGCTTCACACGGTCTATCGCCACCTCGGCATCGACCCGCAGCAGACGTTCCCCGATTTGAACCAGCGGCCGGTGAGGATTTTGGAAGAGGGGCGAGGGATTCGGGAATTGGGGTAGCGGTATCAGCCGAAAAACCGCACCGCATTTTCAAACACCGCCAGGCCGTCTCCCCGCTCCTGCTTTTCGCGGGTCCAACGGGGATGCTGGGTCGGGTCGATGTGCCGCTCGGGGTGGGGCATGAGGCCAAGGACGCGGCCCGTCTCGTCGCAGACGCCGGCGGTGTTTCGCTGGGCGCCGTTGGGATTAATCGGGTAGGGGAGAAACGATTTCGGACTTCGGATTTCGGATTTGGGATTTGCCCCCGACTCTTCGCAATACCTCAAACACAATTGCGCGTTCCGCTCCAGCGCATTCAACGTTGCCTCGTCGCGGGCCACGAACTTCCCTTCCGCGTGCGCGATGGGAACGTACAGCTGCTGGATGCCCTGCAGGAAGACGCACTTGCTCCCTTCGACCGCCAGGTTGATCCAGCGGCATTCGAATTTGCCGCTGTCGTTGTTGGTGAGCGTGGCGATCGGTTCGTCGGCCCGGTCGGGGAGGAGGACGCCGCTCTTGATAAGGATTTGAAAGCCGTTGCAGATGCCGAGGATGAGCTTGCCTGCGGCTTTGAAGTCTTGCATCGCCCCGGCCAGGTGATGGCGAATCTGGTTGCCGAAGACGCGCCCGGCGGACATATCGTCCCCGTAGCTGAAGCCGCCGGGGATGCAGAGGATTTGCGCTGCGGCGAGGATCTTGGGATTTTCGAGAGCCCGATTGAGATGGACGACTTCCGCCTTCCCGCCGGCGGTTTCAAACGCGAAGGCCGCCTCCTGGTCGCAGTTGGAGCCGGGAGCACGCAGGACGATGATACGGGGAGTGGGCATAGGTCTTACCACCGAAGTGGTTTCTGCCAGGCTTCTTTCAGAGTCGCAATGTCGAGGTCCACCAGCCACGTCGGCGGCAAGTGCTGATGAGCAATCGGTGCCGCCGCGATTTGCAATCGGCCGCCGTCCGTCACTTCGCCGATGTGTGCGAAAGGAACGCCTGCTAGGGCCGCTTCGAAATGGAGCCGGTTGGCGTGAGGGACTTCGACCAAAAATCGGGTATTGGATTCGGAGAAGAGGAGCACATCGTCAAAGCCCTCGCGCCGCTCCACCGCGGGAGTGCTGCTGGGGACTTCGGCCAGCCGAATCTTCGCGCCGAGGCCGCCGGCAAAGGCCATTTCCGCAGCGGTGACGGCGAGGCCACCTTCGGAAAGGTCATGACAAGCCCGAACGAGGCCGCTGCTGATGGCTTGATGCAAGGCGGCGAAGGTCTTCTTGGCGAGCTGCGCATCCACCTTGGGAACATGTCCGCCGGAGAGGCCGTTCACGAGAGCGTAGTGCGAACCGCCGAGTTCATCCTTGGTCGCGCCTACCTGATACAGCAGGTTGCCAGCCGACTTCAAATCCATCGTCACGCAGCGGCTCACGTCGTCCACCTGTCCCATCGCGCTGATGAGCAGCGTGGGCGGAATTTGAATGGTTCGCCGCTGGCCATTCGCTTCATAGCTGTATTCATTATTCAGGCTGTCCTTGCCGCTGATGAACGGCGTTCCCAGCACCACCGCCAGGTCGTAGCAGCCGAGCGATGCGCGGACGAGCGAGCCGAGCGTCTCTGGCCGTTCGGTATAGCCCCAGCAGAAGTTATCCAGAATCGCGATACGGCTGGGATCGGCCCCGACGGCGACGCAGTTGCGGACTGCTTCGTCAATGCCGCTCTGGGCCATGTGATAGGTATCGAATTCCCCAAACCGCGGATTCATGCCGCAGGAAATCACAACGCCCCGCCGTGACGACAACACGGGCCGCAGCACAGCCGCATCACTCGGCCCGTCATTCGCCACCCCCGTCAGTGGCTTGATGACGCTGCCGCCCTGGACTTCGTGGTCATACTGGCGGATGACCCATTCTTTGCTGGCGACGTTGAGGGAGGAGAGGATGGATAGGAACGTATCGGAGGTGGATTGCAGATTGGGGATTGCAGATTGCAGATTGGAAGAAGGGGTCTTACATTCTGCCTTCTGCAATCTGCGTTCTGCAATTGGTTCATACACCGCCTTCCGCTCCACTCTCGGCCGTCCGTCATGCAGAAACTGCATGTCCATGTCGGCGACGACGGTGCCGTGGTACTTGAGCACCAACCGACCAGTCGGCTCGAAGCGGCCGATGACGGTCGCTTCGACATTTTCACTCTTGCAGAGTGCGTCGAGCTGCGGCCATTTTTCCTCGGGCACGGACAGGACCATCCGCTCCTGGGCCTCGCTGATCCAGATTTCGGTGTACGACAGCCCTTCGTACTTCAGCGGCGCCTTATCGAGCCAGACTTCGGCCCCGATTTCTCCCCCCATCTCGCCAACCGCGCTGGAGAAACCGCCGGCTCCGCAATCGGTGACGGCTGTGTACAGCCCCCGGTCGCGGGCGGCCAGCAGCACGTCCATGACCATTTTCTCGGTGATGGCATTGCCGATTTGGACCGCCCCGCCGGAAACTTTCTCGCTTTGACTCGTCAACTCAGCGCTCGAAAAAGTGGCCCCGTGAATGCCGTCCCGCCCGGTTCGCCCGCCAACGGCCACAATCAGGTCGTGGGGACGAGGCTCTTTGAAAGATTGATCACGGGGAATCAGGCCGACGTTGCCGCAGAAGACCAGCGGGTTGCCGACGTACCGCTCGTCGAAATAAATCGCCCCGTTCACCGTGGGTATCCCCATCCGGTTGCCGTAGTCCCGCACGCCGCTGACCACGCCTCGCATCACCCGCCGCGGATGGAGCACTCCCGGCGGCAGTTCTCCCGCGGGCATATCGGGGGGAGCGAAGCAGAAGATGTCCGTGTTGCAGATCGGCTTGGCCCCCATGCCGGTGCCGAGCGTATCGCGGATGACGCCGCCAACGCCGGTGTTCGCCCCGCCGTAGGGCTCGATAGCGCTGGGCCGGTTATGCGTCTCGACCTTGAAGGCGATGTTGAACCGCTCGTCAAACCGGACGATGCCGGCGTTGTCCTTGAAAACGCTGACGCACCAGTCGTCTTTCCCCAGCTCTTTGCGAATCCGCTGCGTGGCCGCGAAAATCGTCTCTTTCAGCATGTTGCCGAATTTCCGCTCGCCGTTCTCGTCCCGATAGTCGATCATGCCGGCCAGCGTCTTGTGGCTGCAATGCTCGCTCCAGGTCTGAGCGATGGTTTCGAGCTCCGCGTCGGTCGGCTCGCGGCGAAGCTGCCGAAAGTGGGCCTGGATGGTCTGCATTTCCACGAGCGTTAGGCTGAGCGTACGGACCTTGCTGAGGGCGAGGAGTGCTTCGTCCGAGAGCGTCGTGATTTGGACGGTCTGCGCTTCAAACTGGTACGTCGAACTAACATCGATCCGCTTGAGGCTCAGCGGGCCGAGGATGACTTGCTCGATGGAGTCGTTGGCGAGCAGCTTCGTCGTGAGGAGCTTCAGCCGGTCCGCGGGCAAATCGGCGACCCAGTATTTCCGCAGCGTGCAGACAGCGTCCGCCTTCAGGCCGAAGTCGGCGATGGCTTTAAGGGCACTGTCAGCGACGGGATCGGTGACGCCCGGTTTGGGGAGGACGTGAATGAGAGTCGATGGCGGTGCATCATTGCCATCGTAGACTGCCGGATCAACATCGAGTTCGTCGTAGCCAATTTTTCCAAACCTTGTGGTTTCCACCACCAGATCGGCAAATAATTCGCGCGCCAACCTTTGCATATCCTCGCCAGAGATATCTCCCTGCACGAGGTATCCGCGGGCAGTTCGAATAGAGAGATCGCCCAGTCCCAAGTCGCGAGCCTGCGCAGCGGTGGAGCGGCCGAGGAGATCCGGTTCGCCCGGCGCCGGGTGAATGTCAACTTCCCACAATGTCACGGATACGCTTTCCTTGCTGAAGGAGTCGGGCCAGTGCCGGGCCGTCTGACGCTTCGAGTGCCTGACGAAGCTCAGCAAGCACTGTCTCAAAAGGGGCCAGAGCCTTCAAGGTGTTGCCCCGGTTGTCCAGAAATATTTGCCGCCACAATTCGACATCCCCCGCTGCCACACGGGTGGAATCTCCCCAGCCACTCGCCGTCAGCGGCAACAAATCCGCCGGTGTAGCCGCGGCAAGGGCGGAAGCAATCAAATGGGGCAAATGACTAGTGACCGCGACAGCAGCGTCGTGCTCCGCGGGGGACATGCGAACGACTTTGGAGCCGAGCCCCTGCCAAAACGCATCGACCTTCGCAGTTGCCTCGGAACGGGTTTGGTCCGTTGGCGTGACAACCGTCATCCGCCCCTGGAACAAATCCTCGCGGGCGAATTCGACCCCAGTCCGCTCGCTCCCGGCCAAGGGATGACTGCCGACGAAGCTAGCCCAGAGCCCCTTGGAATCGGCGAGGGCCTTGTCGCATGCCGCAACAATGGCCGCCTTGGTGCTGCCGACATCGGTGATGATCGTCTCCGGCTTGCAAGCCTTGGCAGCCGCAGCGACAAATTCCGGAACTTGCTGCACCGGGGTGCAAATAACAACCAGATTCGCCGATGCCACCCCCTGCCGCAAATCGGTCGTCACTTCCGTGACCGCCCCGCGATTTTCCGCCAGTCGCAGTTGCTCGATTCGCCGGCCGATGCCAATCACATGCTTGGACATCCGCTCTTTCCGCAGCGCGAGGCCAATCGAGCCCCCCATCAGGCCCACGCCAACAATGGCCACCGTGTCGAAGAATGCCATAAGCCGATTGTAGCAATTCTTCGCCGCCGCGCGCATCGGACTCTGCCCGCGGAAGTCTTCAGGGCCGGCTTGCCGCGAATCAGCAGAGGACTTCCTTTTGTTCCCAAGCTTCATCTTCCAGCGCCCAGTACCAGACAGTCACCACGCCCAGCGTTTGTTCATGCGAATGGGAAATACCAATCATCCGTTCGGGCCCCAAAGTCGTGGCAAACGCAGCCGCGGCGGCGAAAATGGTCGTCCATGGAGAGTGAGCGCTTTTGAAGATCTTGAAGCGGGCTTGCATACAGACTCCTCGCGTTGGGTTCACGTCTACGTCTGGGCGTGCATCGCCAGCATACTAGCGTGGGCGGCGACAAACGAGTCGGCGAGATTGTATTCCTGCTCCGCCTCTACTAGCATCGAACATTGCCGCCGGCTCTATCGACTTCGAGCCCCCTGGCAATTGTGAAACTAAAGGGTCCTGAAAATGTCCGGCAGGCTGCCCATTCGGGCCAAGATCGTGATGATTGTCGCGGGACTGGTGCTGCTGGCGGCGCTGGGATATTGGCGGCTATCGACGCGCCCTAAACCCCAGCCCGCAAAGCCCACTGCTGCCGCCGGGGTTGTGCCGCCGCCGATTCAGTTTGGGCGGGACGAGTATGTTACCTCGGTGGCCTGTCTCAAATGCCATCCCGAGCAGCATAAGACCTGGCAGAATTCCTACCACCGCACGATGACGCAGGTGGCCGGCCCAGAGTCGGTCGTCGCCCCGTTTGACGACGTGCACTTGGAGTCGCGCGGCCGCACCTATCATCTGCAGCGCCGCGGTGATGAATACTGGATCAACATGACCGAGCCGCAGCAGGAGAATGAGCGGAAAAACCAGGTTCCGGAAAGAGGCCGGCCGGCCGCGCCCTTGCCGCTCGTGCCGCAGCGCGTGGTAATGACCACCGGTTCGCACGTGGCCCAAACCTACTGGGTGGCGGTGGCCAACGAACTGTGGCAAGTCCCCTGGGTCTACCATATTGAAGAGCAGCGGTGGATTCCCGACGACGATTCGTTCCTACTCCCGCCGGACAAGGACCATCTCTATCACCGGTGGAACACCAACTGCGTCAAGTGCCACACTTCCGCTCCTGTGCCGGGACAGTCGGAGGGAATCGTGAAAAGAACGCAGGTGGCGGAGTTCGGGATTGCCTGCGAAGCCTGTCACGGTCCCGGGCAGGCTCACGTCCGCTTTCGCGAGCAAACCAGTGCCAAGCCGCTCGCTGCCGCGGCCAACCTCGCCGAAGATCCGATCATCAACCCGGGCCGGTTGGACCCAATGCGGGCGTCACAAATCTGTGCCCAGTGCCATAGCGACCATAGCGAGGCAGATCTGCAAGGTTGGCTGGAACATGGCTCCAGCTTTCGGCCCGGCAACGACTTGGAATCCCAGGTCCAAATGCATCGTCCCAACACGCGCGAGGCAAAGGAGAAGTACGGAAATGGCTACTGGGGAGACGGAACGTGCCGCACCGGCGGTGATGAATATCTGGGGCTCATCGCGTCGAAGTGTAACGCCGGGGGGAAACTGTCTTGCCTCTCCTGCCACTCCATGCACGGCTACGAGAGCAACACGGACCAGCTTAAGCCGCGAATGAACGGAAGCCAGGCCTGCCTGCAATGCCATGCAGAAATGCAGGACAAGATTCCCGAGCACACCCATCATGCGGCCCAGTCGAGCGGGAGCAACTGCTTGAATTGCCACATGCCGCACATCACCTACGCACTCTTCAAGGGAATCCGCAGCCACCGCATCGACAGCCCCAGCGCCGCCGTGACCGCGGCCACTGGTCGGCCCAACGCCTGCAACCTCTGTCATCTCGACAAGCCACTCGGCTGGACGGCGGACAAGCTGACACAGTGGTTTGGCCAGCCGGCCGTCGAGTTGACGGAGCAGCAGAAGACGACGTCGAGCATGGTAAGCATGGCCCTGCAAGGGGACGCCGCGGATCGCGTCATCGCCGCGTGGCACCTGGGGTGGGAACCGGCGCGGCAAGCATCGCGAGACGACTGGCAGGCCCCCTTTCTGGCCTATCTGCTCGACGATCCCTACTCCGTCGTCCGCTATGTCAGCTTCCGTTCGCTCCGAACGCTGCCGGGATACAAAGAATTCGCATACGACTTCACTGCCGCGAGACGGAACCGGCAGCGGGCCAAGAACCTGGCGCTCGAAATCTGGCAGGCCCAAACCCGGCAGCCCTTTGGCGATAGCGGTTCCGCGCTCCTGCTCGACAACCAGGGGCAGCTCAATTCCCCCGCCGCCGACAAACTATTCCGCCGACGCGACAATCGGCCGATCGTGATTTTCGAGTGACGCGGTTCCAAGGCAAGGTCATCTAGCGAATGGCAAACCCTCACCCCGGCCCCCTTCCAAGAGGAGAGGGAGCCAGCAGCCGCAAGTCGCCGCTGCGCCGGGTGAACTGCACCTTGTCCCAGTATTCGCAGAGCGGCACGGCGTACTTGCGGCTGGTGGCGAGGAGCTCGCGGATTTCGCTGAGGGTCAGGCCGCTGCCGGACTTCATTTTTTCGTGACTAGCGACAGTGGTCCTTGCGGCGGCTTCGACCTCGCTGTGCAGGTAATAGCCCTCCGCGACTTCCACCAGTTGTCCATCGCCGGCGGCGAGCGCCAGAAGCTGCGGAACTGAAGCCCCGTTCTTGGCCGCCTTCTGCTGACATTCCGAAACGGTGGGAGACTGGATGCCGGCAGTGCGGAACAACTCCAGCAGTTGCTGATAGAGGGCCTGTTCGTTGCGGGAAAGTTTGGGCCCCTGGCCGACGAGGGAAAGTCCCTGGGGCGAAATCCGGATCGACCCGGCCTTGGCCATCTGGTCCAGCACCGCCGCCAGCACCGCCGGCTCCAGGTAATCAAAACCGTGGGCGATGGCCTCCCGAGGAAATTGCATCTTGAGAGGATTTTTTTGATGCAGGGCCAAGAGCACGGCTGCCACGCGCCGGCCAAGCAGCTCCATGACCTGCTGGTGGAGAGAGACTCGCCTGGTTGGTGCCACCTGAACTTCCAGAAGCAGGCCACTGGCCAGCAACTCGTCGCGGATTTTTCCAGGGCTGGAAACACCCGCCACGCGGGGCAAGTCGACGGCATGCCAGTCCTTTGTCCCGGCCAGAAACAACGAGGCCGCCCCCCGCTCCACCGGCTCGGTCGATTGCAGCAGGCGGACCTGGATCAAAGTCTGTTCATCTGGCCGTCGCAATCGTTGAGGACTCGGTTCCAGCACCCGTCCGCCCCCTATGGTGGCCACCGGCGATTCGCTCCGCAGGACAAGAGGTTGGTTCCAGGTGCTGGCGGCAGGTTCGGCCAGATAGAGCTGAGCCAGGCCTGCTTCGCCAGGCATGAGCCGCTCTTTGTCCAGGAATACAATAGAGGCCAGGATTTCCGCGGTCCCCAGGTGGACGCGAAGGCGGGTCCGATTTTTCAGCGGCGATGCGTCTGAAAGCAGTGTCACAGCAACCGTCAGCAGCTTGCTCGGTAGCAAGTGGCCCGGTGCGGCCAGTTCTTGCCCGCGGCGGATCGCGTCGTGATGCACACCCGCTAGGTTGATGGCCGCGCGCTGCCCACGGCAAACTTCGTCCGCGGACTGGTCATGGCTCTGCAACCCTCGCACCCGCACGGCGATGCCTCCCGGCTCAATCACTAGTTCGTCGCCCACGCGAGCGACGCCGCTGGAGATGCTTCCCGTCACCACCGTGCCATGTCCGGCCACGGTAAAAGTGCGGTCAATGGCCATCCGAAACGGCGCGCTTTCGGCTGCCAAGGAGACTTGCTCGGCCTGCTGGGCAAGGAGTTCCAAACCGCGGCGCAGTTCCTCCAGGCCGTGTCCCGTCATAACGCTGGTTCGCACGATCGGCGCATTTTCCAGCACCGTTCCCCGCACGAATTGGCCAATCTCCTGCTCCACCAGGTCCAGCCAGTCGGCCTCGACCAGGTCGCACTTTGTCAAAGCAATGAGCCCGGCCTTCAGGTCGAGCATCCGCAGGATGTCCAGATGCTCCCGCGTTTGCTGTTTGATGGAATCGTCCGCGGCGATCACCAGCAATGCCAGATCCATGCCCGTCGCGCCGGCCAGCATGTTGCGGACGAATCGCTCGTGCCCTGGCACATCGACAATTCCGAGTTGGTATTTGCCCAGAGTGAGATTGGCAAATCCCAGGTCAATGGTGATGCCCCGGCGTTTCTCCTCGGGCAAGCGGTCGGTATTGACTCCCGTCAAGGCCCGAATCAGCGACGTTTTGCCGTGATCGATGTGGCCGGCGGTTCCCAGAATGAAATTCGTTGGCATCCCGGAAGTATAGTGGAGGGAATGGGACAGCCGCGAGAAGTTGACGCCCCCCCACAACGCTATTGCACGCGGCGCGGCTCCCAATAGAATGGTGATAGTGACGGGCACACGGCTCGGGCCATCTGGCGGTCGCGGATGGTTGATTTTGCCGCATGAAGCTGCACCAACTGCCGCTTTGCGGGACATGCACCGGGAGGTCACCTTGCTAACCGAGAATGAAGTTCAGCGCAGCTTTCGAAACATGTTCAAAAGCAAGGAAGTTCCCCCTGACACATTCGACAAAGCCGAGGCCCTGCTGGAAGAGTTGCGGGCGGAAAGCCCCCTGAGACATCGGCTGAGCATTGAGCTCGACGAAATCCGCAAGCTGCACACGGCTAAGGCTTAAGCGAGCCTCGGGTTCCCAGAGTGGCGGGCCTCAAGAAACGCACGGGCCGCAGGACAGTCAGCGGCAGTTACCTGCCACATTTCCGCCCTGCGGTCGTGACCCCCCCAAGTCTCTTGGACGAACGTCTCTTGGTCTAGCGATTGACGGTGAAGCCGAACGACACGCCGACCATCATGACGTCCTGAGCGCTATTCCTGTTGGTCAGGCCGCGAGCGACTCCCTTCCCCAGGTCAAGCAGGACAAACCCGCCGCGAAGGCTTACGTCGCGAGTCAGTTCGTAGGAAGCTTCGGTACGAATCTCGCCCCCCCAGACAACCTCCGCGTTGTCACCGCTTCCAAAGGCAACATCGTTGAGAATCAGCTCCACTTCGGCATCCTGCCCGACGCCGTCATAGCGGGTCTGGACTTCGTCGGCACGGATGCGAAAGAACTGCCAGTTTTGCATGGCAAAGGCCCGCAGCTCCGTGGACAGCATCCAGTGGCCGGTCTGTTTGCTGAGACGGAAGCCAATCTGGCCGCCGAGCATGGTGTTCTCGGATTCCGTCCGACTGGTCGAATAGACTTCCCACGGACCTTCGGCAGACGGCGTGGTGAGGTCGATGTTGTCGTCGGCGTCCGAGGCGAACCGGGCATAGTCGTCGCGCCGCCCGAAGTCGATGAATTTCATATAGCGGAGGCCGATGAAGGGCTCAAACAGGCCGCCGTAATGCAATTCCTTGCGGCGAAAAACCTTGTTGACCTCAAAGCTCGTGAACCGGGCCACGTTCAGCGAATTGAAGATGTCATAGGCGCGGGGGTTGCGGTCAGAGGGAAGCACTGCTGTCGTCCCACCACCACCACCACCACCGCCGCCACCGCCGGTGCCACCCAATCCATCCGAGGGATCGTCCTCGTTGCGACGATTGATCCGCTCCTGGTTGATCGCCAGGTATTCGTTCGGCCCGGAAATGTGCCATACCGACATCGACCACCCGACCCGCTCGGGGGTCATGTAGCCCAGATCGAGGCGATTGCCCCAAGTGAAGTCTCCGTCGTGTCCAGAGAAGAGCGAGTCTTGCCCTTCGGGCCGCGAGACATTGATGTACAAGCGGTCGACATCCGCAAAGAAGCCCACATTGGGGGGTTCGCCGCCGCTGTAGGGGTCAACCTGCGCGGGAGCAAAAAATTGGTAGTCGGGCTCGAAGTAGTCCGGCTCGATGAAAGGGTTCGCCCTCACACTCGACGCACGCGAGACGGGCATCGTTTGGGCGCGGGCCACGGAAGCCACAGAGATTGCAACCACCAGAGCGGCAATCCACGCAAATGGGCTCTTCAGCGACATGGTTCGGTTCCACCTTCGGATGCGCTTCGTTACCAGGACGTCCATGGGGGGACGGCAAGCGGAAACACTTTTTCCGCATGTGACGGTAGTATCGGATATGCCGCAAGCGGAAGTTGAGTAAGAAAGGCAAGTAATTCCGTGAAATCCGGCTGTAGGGGCGGAAAGCTGCTGCCGAGGCTGCGATGGCGGCGTCTGGCGAGCAGGCCGGCGGGAATTGGTGCTTTTCCGCCTAATGATGGACGCAACCCCTGCTGCCGCGTATACTTTCGCGCTGGCCACCGTGCCCTGCAGAATGGTGTTTAACCTCGCATTCTTTCGCACCGTTTCATTCCGAGACCTTCCTATGTCTTTTCGCCTGCTAGCACTGCTGTTCGCTTGCGTTCTTTCCTTGCTCTCCGGCGCAGCCCTCTGCGACGATGCGGTCAAAGCACCCGCCAAGCCCGCCGCCGCCAAGCCCCCGGCCAAAGCCGAAAAACAGCCGGCGAAAGAAAAGTCTGGCGACCGCTTCATGCGGGTTCGTCGAAACGATAAGGGGAACCCGGTGGCCATGGAAACGGCGGTTACCAGTTACATTTCGGCCGATGACAGCAAACCCGGCGTGACGGTGGACCTGATTGGGGCTGTTCATGTCGGCGAAAAAACCTATTACGAAGAGCTCAACCAGCTGTTTGATTCGTACGACGTGGTGCTCTACGAACTGGTCGCGCCCCAGGGAACGGTCATCACCAAGGAAGCCCGAGCCAAGGGGGGAAATGCCCATCCCATTGGCATGCTCCAGGACGGCATGAAGGTGATGCTTGGTCTGGAACATCAACTAGAGTGCATCGACTACACCAAGAAGAATTTTGTGCACGCCGACATGTCACCGGAGGAATTCAACAAGAGCATGACCGACCGGGGCGAAAGCTTCATGCAGATGTTTCTGAAGATGATGGGACAGGGAATGGCCCAGCAGCAGAAGGAAGGGAGTGGCGATGCCGCAATATTGATGGCTCTGTTCTCGCGCGACCGCAACCTCAAGCTCAAGGTCGCCATGGCCGAGCAATTGGAAAATGCCGAAGGCCAACTCGACATCCTGGACGCAGGGGAAGGCTCCACCATTATCTCCGAGCGGAACAAAAAGGCCTTTGAAGTCCTCACCAAAGAGCTCAATGCAGGCAAAAAGAAGATTGGCGTCTTTTACGGCGCAGGCCACTTTGCCGACATGCAGGACCGGCTGCTCAAGGATTTTTCGATGAAACGAAGCAGCGAGAAGTGGCTGGTGGCATGGGCTTTGGAAAAAGCGGCTCCCAAGAAAGCGGAGACGAAGAAAGAGGACGCCAAGACGGAAGAACCGAAGGCCGAAGAGAAGAAGTAAGCGTTCGGTCGGTTACGCCTTATAGTCCCACTCCCGAATATCCACAAAGTGCCCGGCCACGGCAGCGGCGGCGGCCATTGCCGGGGAGACGAGGTGGGTGCGGCCATTCTTGCCTTGGCGGCCGTCGAGGTTGCGGGTGCTGGTGCTGGCGCAGCGCTCGCCGGGTTCCAGCTTGTCGGGGTTCATCGCCAGGCACATGCTGCAGCCCGCCTCGCGCCATTCAAAGCCTGCGTCTTTGAAAATCTTGTCGAGCCCCTCCGCTTCAGCTTCTCGCTTCACTTGCCCACTACCGGGGACGACCATCGCGCTGACGTGGCCAGAAACTCTATGTCCCTTCACCACCGCAGCTGCGGCCCGCAAATCGCCAATCCGGGCGTTCGTGCAGGAGCCGATGAAGACGCGGTTGACGTCCACGCTCGTCAGCGGCACGCCAGGAGTGAGTCCCATGTACTCGAGCGCCCGCTCGGCCGTCTTGCGGTCGCTTTCGTCTTTGATTTCGCTCGGATTGGGAATTTTCGCCGTCACCGGCGCGACCTGGCCGGGGTTGGTTCCCCAAGTCACCTGGGGCGAAATGTCGGCGGCTTGGAAGACGAGGGACTTGTCGTACTTCGCGCCGGCGTCGGTCGGCAGTTCCTTCCAGCGGGCGACGGCTTTGTCGAAGTCAGCACCCTTGGGTGCGAACTCGCGTCCCTTCACATAATCATAAGTCGTCTGGTCGGGGGCGATCATGCCCGCCCGGGCTCCCGCTTCAATGGTCATGTTGCAGACCGTCATCCGCTCTTCCATCGTCAGACCGCGGACTGCCTCGCCCGTGTATTCAATGACGTAGCCGGTGCCGCCGTCGGTCGTGATCTGGCCGATGAGGTACAGAATCAGATCCTTGGCCGTCACGCCGCGGGGGAGCTTGCCCTCCACGCGGAGTTCCATTGTCTTGGGCAGGTGCTGCAATAGCGTCTGCGTCGCCAGCACATGCTCCACCTCGCTGGTGCCGA
>SXOA01000189.1 GCA_005778405.1 Planctomycetaceae bacterium | reverse complement strand
GTGATGGCCTGGCGGTAGTAGTCGTCGGCGACGTCGCCAGCGGCAAAGACTCCTGCGACGCTGGTGAAGGTCCGCATCAGGGTGGTGTATTGGATGTAACCCTTTTCGTTGAGCGCGAGTTGCCCCTTGAGGAACGACGTGTTGGGGGTGTGGCCGATGGCCAGGAACAGGCCGCTGGCGGCGATCTCTTCGGTGCTGCCGTCCTTGGTATTTTTGATGCGGATGCCGGTGACTTTTTTCTCGTCCCCCAGGACTTCGTCGAGCTCGCGGAAGTAGTGGGGCTCGATTTTCGGATTCTCCAGAGCCCGCTGGGCCATGATTTTGCTGGCGCGGAAGACATCACGCCGGAGGAGCATGTGGACTTTGGAGGCGTACTTGGTGAGATACGTTGCCTCTTCCACCGCGCTGTCGCCGCCGCCGACGACCACCAGCGGCTTGTTGCGGAAGATGGGCAGGGCCCCGTCGCAGACGGCGCAGGCACTGACGCCCCGGTTCTGGTATTTGTCCTCGGAAGGGAGCCCCAGATAGTTGGCCCGGGCCCCGGTGGCGATGATGATCGTCATCGCTTCATGCTCTTTGCCTTCCAAAGTGCGGAGCTTGAACGGCTGGCGGGAAAGGTCCACGTCCACGATGTCGTCGGTAATGATGCGGGTGCCGAAGTTGACCGCCTGCTGCCGCATCAGATTCATGAGCTCGGGGCCAGTGACGGCGTGGGCATGTTCCTCCAGACCGACGGGAAAATCTGCCGCCAGACGTTCAGGAGCAAGCGCACTTCCGATGTAGTCCTTGAGTACTCCCTTGGGAAAGCCGGGGTAGTTTTCCACTTCCGTCGTCAGATTGAGCTGGCCGAGCGGAAGCGTGCCGTTGACGTTGTTCTCCTGGTTGATGGCCCCTTCGAATACCAGCGGATGCAAGTTGGCGCGGGAAGCATAGATGGCAGCCGCCCAGCCCGCGGGCCCGCTGCCGATGATGACGACGTGTTCTGGCACTGGAGGACCTTACTTGGATGCGATGATGTGTGTTGGAAGAGAATGGCGAATGACGAATTGGAGCGGTTAATTCGCCATTTGGAATTCGACTTTCGTCATTCTATCCGGCTCAGGTCCGAATCGCGAAGAGGGCGCGGGCATTGGCCGTGGTTTGCTCGGCAAAAGGGGCAAGGGAAACTCCTCGAGCTTCCGCCAGACACTTCGCCGTGTGGACCACCCGTGCCGGCTCGTTGGGGCGCTTGCCACGGAAGGGTTCGGGGGAGAGATAGGGAGAATCGGTTTCGAGGAGAATCCGGTCCGCGGGAATGGTTTTTGCGACCGCCCGCAGATCGTCCGATTTCTTAAATGTCACCATGCCCGCAAAACTGATGTGCAAGCCAAGCTCAAGGCACTCGGCCGCTTCGTCCGGTGTGCCGGTGAAGGAGTGCATGACGCCGCGCAAGGGTCCGCGAAGAGCCGCGGCGCGGAGCATGGCGAGGATTTCGGCCATGCATTCCCGCTGGTGGACGATGAAGGGGAGGTGGAGTTGCTGGGAGAGGCGGAGGTGGCGGTCGAAGTAATCCTCTTGGAGCGCGAAGGGGACTTCCTTCCAGTAATTGTCGAGTCCCGTTTCGCCCAGTGCGACGACCTGGGAATCTTCGCTGGCCAGTTTGACGATTGCGTCCCAGTCGGTCGGCAGCGCATCGCTGGCATGTGTCGGGTGGATGCCCACCGACGCCAGGACGCCTTCCTGCGTGGCCGCCAGTTCGCAGGAGCGGCGGCTGGAGGAAAGCTGAGTGCCGACGGAAAGGATTGTCGCAACTCCCGAGGCTTTGGCGCGGGCCAAAACGCCCGGCAAGTCATTCGCCAGATGCTCGGAGGCGAGATGGGCGTGGGTGTCGAAGAGCATAGAAAGTGGGGTAGGCTTCCAGCCTGCCCAAAGCGAATTACTGGGCAGGCTGGAAGCCTACCCCACTGGCGCTGCGGCAGCTTCTTCCAGGTTTTCCAGATGCCCCTTCGCTTCGCCCAGGGCTTCACGAGCGGCGGCCTGGGCGTAGGGGGAGGTCGTCAGCATGTCGGCCAGCTTTTCGATGGCCGAGATGACCTTCCCTTGCCGCTCGATCATTTGCTTCAGCAGGTAGTCGGCGGAGAGGTCGTGCAGCGAGGTGAACGACATGGGGAATTCGCCGTGCGTGACCAGGCCGTGGTTTTCCAGGACGAGGGTTCCCAGCCGGTCCACGGTCCGCAGGTGGTCTTCCGCCATTTGTCGAAAAACCTGGCCGACGCGGGGAGATTTTTCGATATGCTCGGGTGCCGCAAAGCTGAGATAGACCGGCAGCGAACGCTCATGCAAGATGAGGAGGCGGTTCAGAATCTCGTTGGTCGAGGGATTCATGCGAGAGGGTGCGAAGGCGTTAGAACAGGTGCTCGGCAGCGGCGCGGGCCAGAGCAGTGAGGCCGGAGGGATAAATCATGATGGCAAACGTGGGGAGCGTAATCAGCCACAGGTAAGCACCCGCGAGCGACACGTCCGAAAAAGTAAACGGCTGCCGGTCCCGCGGCTCGGGGTCGATGGTCATGACCTTCACCACGCGGAGATAGTAGAACAAACTGATGGCCGTGTTGATGCCGCCGACCACGAGCAGGAGCATCAGGTAAAAGCCGGTGCCGCTCCCTTTGAGGAGGCTATAGCCGTCGGCGAGCGAGGCGAAGATGGCAAACTTGCCATAGAACCCGGCCAGCGGCGGCAGGCCGATGAGGCTGAACAGGATGGCGGCAAAACAGATGACCGTCAGCGGGCAGCGGCGGATGAGGCCGGCGTAATCGGTAATCTCTTCACTCCGCATCGCGTTCCGCAGGAAGGCCACGACTGCGAAGGCCCCCAAGTTCATGAACAAGTAGACGCCGACATAAATGCCCAAAGCAGCAGCCGCTTCGCGGGCGCTGGCAGTGTTCACACCGGCCAGGGCGATGAGAGCGGCCACCGCCATCATCATGTAGCCCGCGTGCGCGATGGTGGAATACGCCAGCAGACGCTTAATGTTCGTTTGCCCGTACGCAGCCAAGTTACCGAAGGTACAGGTGAGGACGGCGAAAAGGGCAATCAGCTTGCCAGTGAAATCGCGGACAGGAAGCAATGCCGCAGTAGCATCATGGCCAGCGGCAGCGACAACATGCGGCTTCTTGGCATCGCTAGGAGAGTGATTCTCTCCAGCCCTGGCCGGCTCGTGGGCGACGTTGAAAACGGCGGCTGTTTTCTCAACAGCGGGTTTGGATAGCGCGGCCGTTCGTGCGCCCGGGACATGGCTATGCGGTGCAATCATTCCCAGGCCAAGCACTACACGAACCAGCAGGGCCAGCGCGGCGGCTTTGGAAGCGACGGAGAGGAAAGCGTTGACTTCCGCGGTGGCCCCTTCAAACACGTCCGGGCACCAAAAGTGAAACGGGACAGCGGAAAGCTTGAAAGCGATGCCGACGGAAATGAGTAGCGCGCCAAAGACGAGGACAAGCTGCTCGGAAGCTCCCAGCGTATGAATCTTCTCGGAGAGGACCACGGCCATCGTCGGCAGGTGGGCCGTGTTGAGCAGGCCGGCCAAAAGGCTGATGCCGTAGAGCATGACCCCGGCCGCTCCCGCGCCATACACGGCGTACTTCAGAGCCGCTTCGCTGGCTTTGCGGCGGCCCTTCATGAGTCCGGCCAAAACGTAAGACGGCACGCTGGCCATTTCCACTGCCAGGAAGACCATCAGCAGGTGATTGGCCGTGGCCATCAGGCACATGCCGAGCGTCGCCCCCAGCACGAGCGAATAGATATCCGGTCCGTCATCGTGGTCGGGAATGCCGGAGATCTTGGTGAAGAACAGGAACAAGACGACAAACAGCAGCAGAGCCGCGCGGATGAACACGCTGAACGAGTCGTAGACGAGCATTCCGGTGAAGATTTCCATCCGCTCACCGGAGTGCATCCCCGCGCCGCCGGCATCCCCTAACATTCCTCCGGTGGAGGCCGCAAAGTAAAGGGCGACGAGAGTACCGGGGAGGGCGATGTAGAACGCATTGACGTATTTGCCCAGGCTGAACAGACGTACGAAGAGCATCGCCAGGATGGTCGCGCAAAGCACCAACTCCGGCAGGAAGGCTGCCAGGCTGGAGTCGGCGGTCATGGAGAAAAAGCTCGAATCGGGCGAGCCCTTCGTATCCACAATCAACCGGCTAACGAGTTCGTGAAGGTTATCCACAGGGTGGTCTTTCCGTCGCTTTCATCAATCGCTTTACAAGTCGTCGGCAGAACTTTGTCGTGTTAACGACGTGGGTGTGCCCCGCAGGGGAGCTTCGACCGCCGGGGGGGGCTCCGCGATGTTGTCCCTGGTCCACTGGGCCAGGTCGCTGGTTTGCTGGGTGATGGTCTTTTCCATATAGCTGAGGCCGCCCGGAACTTGATACGGGAACACGCCAAACAGGACCGCGAGCACCAGTAGCGTGATGCCGATGGTGTTTTCGCGCAGGGTGCTGGGAGTGAGGTGGTCTTCGTGCGGTCCTCTGTATTCGGCTCCCAGATAGACCCGCTGGATGGCCCAAAGGATGTATGCCGCTGTGAGCACCACGACCGCGGAGGAGAGGACGGCCAGGCAAATGCTGAACTTCCAAACGGAGAGGACGACAAAGACTTCGCCGATGAAGCCGCACAGGCCGGGGAGGCCGAGACCAGCGAAGAAAATGCCGATGGCCATCGCGGTGTAGACCGGCATTTTGCCGAACAAGCCGCCGAACTCTTCCAGGTTGCGGTGATGAACGCGGTCATAGACCACGCCAACCATAAAGAACATGCCGGCCGAACTGATGCCGTGGCCAATCATCTGGAACATGGCCCCTTGGACCCCCATGTTCCAATAGTCGGAGTTATAAAAGTTGCCGCCATCCGCGGACCAGACGCCCAGGCCGAGCACCACGTAGCCCATGTGGCTGACGGAACTATAGGCGACCATCCGCTTGAAGTCTTTCTGAGCGAGAGCGGCGAAGGCACCATAGATCATGCTGACGACACCGATGCCGCAGACCCAACCTGAGAGCTCATATCCCGCCAGTGGACAGATGGGATAACACATGCGGATGATGCCGTAGCCTCCCATCTTGAGCAGGATGCCCGCGAGGATCATGGAGATGGGGGTCGGGGCTTCGACATGCGCGTCCGGCAGCCAAGTGTGGACCGGGACGGAGGGGACCTTAATCGCAAAGCCGATGAACAGCAGGATGAAGGCCCAGTACTGCAGCTTGCAGCCCAAAATGGGGGTGAGGTACTGTTTCGTGTGCTGGCCGATCTGTTGCATGGCCAAGATGTTGAACGTGTGAACGGGAGCGACTTCTTTTTTCCCCGCCAGCCGCTGTTTGGCGGCTTCTTCGGCACGCTCCTGGACCGCCGGGGACAGATTGCAGCGGGCGAGGTGCGGCTGCATGGCGGGATCACCGAGGTCGCCGTTGAAGTACAGCATCAGGATGGCGATCAGCATCAGGACCGAGCCGGCCAGGGTATAGAGGAAGAATTTGAGGGCGGCGTATTCCTTCCGCGGTCCACCCCAAACGCCGATGAGAAAATACATCGGCAGCAGCATCACTTCCCAAAAGACATAGAACAGGAAGAAATCGAGGGCCAGGAAGACCCCAATCATGCCCGTTTCGAGCAACAGGAACAGGATGCAGTAAGCCTTGACGTACTTGGTAATCGACCAGCTCGCCCACATGGCCAGAAAGCTGACGAGCGTGGTGAGCATGACGAGAGGGAGGCTGATGCCGTCCACTCCCATGAAGTACTCGATGTTGAAGGAGGGAATCCAAGGAATATTGAAGACGTTTTGCATTTCCCCCTTGCTGACGTCAAAAGCCGTGGGGGACAGGAAAAAGGCGTAACCAGAGAGGAGCAGCGTCGCCAGGCAGATGCCGAAGGTGACGTAGCGGATCAGGTCCGTCTTGTTGCCGGGGAGGAAGGCGATGACGAGCGCCCCCAGTGCCGGCAAAAACACAATCAGGCTGATGAGGTAGATGAGTTCCATAGTTCAGGACCCTTGCTTGCGCTTCGGGTTAGTTCTTCCCTCGCTTACGCGTCGGGTTAATGTTGAGCGGTGGCCAGGGGGCTCCAAAAAAGGAATACGACAACAAACACGGCAATCGCCCCCAGGACGATGAACATGACATATTGACGGAGGCGGCCGGTCTGCACCTGACGGAGCGTGACCGCCAGGTTATAGGTCCAGCCGGCGAAGACGTTGACAAAGCCATCGACGACAATCTGATCCGCGATGTATTCCCAGATGCGGGAAAACCAGGCGACGAACCGCGCCAATGAATCCAGGAAAACGTCAATCCAGTTTTTGTCGATACCCGAGATGAAGCGAGAGATAACGAACGTCGGCTTGACCCACAGGTAGTTGTACAGCTCGTCGAACCACCACTTGTTCCAGAGCAGGGAATAGACCGGCGAGAATTGCCGCCGGACGTCTTCGGGATTGAGATAGCCCAGGGCATACATCAGCGTCGCCAGCGTGATGCCGGCGAACCAGGTGCCGGTGGCCAGGAGCGTGACGGGAATCATGATGGGATCGGCATGGCTGGCCTTCTCGTTCGGCCAAACCCACGGCTTGTCGTTGGAAGTCAGCCAACGGGCCGGCGTATCTCCCAGCGTGTTTTCGGGGCGGGAATCTTCCAGCAGGCCAGCAAGGGTGAGGTGACCGAGGGGGTGTCCGCCAATTTTGATGCCTTCAATCGTGCTCCCCAGGCTTTGCTGGATGATCCAGCCGCCGATGACCGTAGTGACGATCATGGCAATGGTCCAGGCGGGAGTGAGCGTGAGCGAGGTGCCGTGGGCATGGCTGTGATCATCAGCAGCGTGAGCATGTCCGTGATCGTCGTGGCCGTGCCCGTGGTCGTCATGGCCATGGCCGTGATCATCGTGCCCATGCGCGGATTTGGTCGACTTGAACCAGCCTTCGCCGAGCCCCTTGGCGAGGAAGAAGGCCCCGGCGATCAAGCCGTAGCCGATCAGTTTCCAGTCCCAGGCGACGCTGACGGCCAGCGTGGCGAGAATGACCAGCGGCAGGTACATCACGGGCGGCGACTCGTGAGCGTGGTCATGGGCGTGCTGGTCCCGCGGCTTGCCGACGAAGGTCATGTACCACATGCGGAACATGTAGAACGAGGTCATGGCCGCGCCGCCGGCGGCGAAGACGAAGAAAAACGTGGCGAAGGGGCTGTCGTTTCGCAGGGCGAACAGGAAGCCCTGTTCCAAGATGGCGTCCTTGGAGTAGTAGCCCGAGAGGCCGATGACGAACGGCACGCCGACGCCGGCAATTGCCAGGCAGCCGACGAGCATGGTTATTGCGGTGACCGGCATTTTGCGGAGGAGCCCCCCCATCCGCCGCATGTCGTTGGTATGCACGGCATGGATGACGGAACCGGAGCACATGAACAGCAGGCTCTTGAAGAAGGCGTGCGTGATCAGGTGCATCAGGCCCGCGACCCAGCCGCCAAGGCCGATGGCCAGCATCATGTAGCCGAGCTGGCTGATGGTGGAGTAGGCCAAGACTCGCTTGATATCGACCGCGGTAATAGCGATGGAAGCGGCCAGGAAGAGCGTGATCGTGCCGACGATGCAAATCACTAGCAGCACTTCGGGACAAAAGACGGGGAAGAAACGGCCGACAAGGTAGACGCCGGCGGCGACCATCGTGGCGGAATGGACGAGGGCGGAGACGGGGGTCGGACCTTCCATGGCATCGGGAAGCCACGTGTGCAGCGGGAACTGGGCACTTTTTCCCACGCAGCCGCAGAAGATGCCGATGCCGGCGACAACCAGTAGCCAGTAGCCGTAGTCTTTACCGGGATGGCGGGCGATGAATTCGGACTTCGCGTTCTCCATGCCGCCGGGGACATTTCGATGATCGGCGGCGAGGCTGGCGATTTCGTTCCTGGGAGCTCCGGCAAAGTACATTCCCTTTGGCGTGACGATCTCGAAGGACGTATCGGGATGTTCGCCCGACTTCGCGTGTTCGGAAGATTTCGCGTGGACCATCTCCTTCCGTTCGACCAGACTAAAAAGCCCCTTTTCGGACTGATCAATCTGGCCGTCTTTGTTGAGGTCGATGTCGCCAAACGCAAAAGTTCCCAGGCTCGACCAGAGGGCGAGCAGGCCGATGATCATGCCGAAGTCGCCGACTCGGTTGACAATGAAAGCCTTGTTGGCCGCGGTTGAAGCGCTCTTGCGCTCTACATAGAAGCCGATGAGGAAATAGGAGCAGATACCGACCAGTTCCCAGAACACAAACACCATCGCGATGTTCCCCGCCAGGACCAGGCCCAGCATGGAAAAGCAAAACAGCGACAGGTATTGGAAGAAGCGGGGGAAGCGGCCGGGACGCTTCAGGTCTTCGCCATTTGACAAATGCACTTCGTGATCGGTGATGTCATGTAGCTCATCGTGCATGTAGCCCATCGCATAGAAATGGATGAGCGTGGCGATGAGCGTCACCATGCAGAACATGACGATGGTGAGCGAGTCCACGTAGTAGCTGATCGTCACCCGCAAATTGCCGAACTTGCCGAGAATCCAGGGGCCTCCACCGGGCAATACGGCATCGCCAGTGTAAGGGGCAGGCTGTCCCGCTTTCTGTTCACCGCCAGCCGATGGGCTGGATGGAGAGTCAGACTCGTGTGGCTTGGCGGCATGAGGATTAGCCAATCCTTCCGGCGCAGTGACGAAAAACTCCGCTCGCGGGTTCGGAAGAGTTGTATCGTGGTGGGGCGCGTGTGCAGCGCCATGGTCATGCGGGTTTGGCGGCCAATTGGAGCCCAGCCAGAGGAACATCGAGACAAACGACAGGACGCAGGCACCGCCGATGGCGCAAATCGCGACCCAGGCTGCCTGCTCTTTCAGATACTTGGCGGCGCAAAGGATGACGACGAACGAGGCCAGCGGCAGCAGGACCGCCAGGCCCAGGAGCGTCGGAATGAGCGAGGAGGGGTCCATTAGCCTTTGAGCTCGTCGGCCTGGTCCACGTCAATCGTGGCATGGTTGTTGTAAAAATTCAGGGCGATGGCGAGGGCCACCGCCGCTTCCGCCGCGGCCAGCACAATCACAAACAGGGCAATCAAATCGCCGTCCAGGCCAAGCGTTTCCTTTCGCAGGAACTTGCTGCCGAATGCGACGAAGTTGAGGTTGGCACCATTCAGCACCAGTTCAATCCCCATCAATACGCCCAGTGCGTTCCGCTTGGTGGCCATGCAGACCGCGCCGGTGACAAACAGCACTGCCCCGGCAATCAGGTAATGCGAAACGGTGATAGGTTCGGTGAAAGGATTCATGTTCGGTGCGGAGTTTACTCCATCTGCTCCCACATAGTCGGCCGCTTGCCGGTGCAAAGCAGGGCGATGATGAGCACCACCGGCAACAGGCCGATGGCCAGATTGCCACCAATATCCATCGCGCGAAAGCCCCCTTGGCTCATCACCCAGGCTTGCAAAAGCGGGACGACGACCAGGCCAATCACTCCCCACTTCTGCCAGTTCCAAACCACCACAAGCAGCAGCACGTTGGCGAGGAAGAGCATTCCCAGGAACACAAACGCCCATTGCGGAGCGGTATCGAGCGGCGGAATCAAGTGCCAGATTTTGCTGACGGCCGGCCCAAATTTGTTCTCGGCAATCAGCGGGCGGAGGGGAACCACCGAGAACATCTTGATGGCGGCGACCAGGTTGATAACCATGCCAATGCCGACCAGAGCGGTGACCAGCACATTGCGCTGGCGGTCAGGTCTCGGTGCGGCAATCGGTCGAGCCGGAAGGCGGCTGGTGGACATTCGCTTAGTGCGGGCCATGTAACCGGCACCGATGAGCACGACGAGCAGGTGCATCGAAACGATCACAAACGGCAGCAGATAGCCGGACATGCCGGCGCGGAGGACGGGGTCTTGCTGGTCAAGCTGGTCGACCCGGACCCCGGAAAAGGCCAGGCCAGTCGCGGTGCTGTTGTGAGCATCGAGGAGCGGGATGGAAGTGGAGTCGGTTCGTTTCTGTTGCCAATCCTCGACACCCAGGCTCGCCACCACCAGCAGTCCCAACAGGGAAGCACCAACCATCAGACCCAGGACCCATTCTCCCGCGTGCGTCTGCATTGACACAAAGCGGCTTTGGGCAGTGAGCATGACGCCGAAGATGAGTAGCACCAGGGTGCCGCCGACGTAAATCATCAGTTGCATCGAGCCCACAAACTCCGAGCCAGCCAGGAAAAACAAGCCGGAGGTCGCACCGAGCGAGAGCGTTAGATAGAACGCCATCCGGACCACGTTGTTCGTTGATGCGACGGCGATCGCGAAGCCGCAAGCGAGGAGCGCGAACAGCACGAACAGGCAAGAATGGACGTTGATGGCAGCGAGGAGCATCATGGTTGAGCCTCCTGGCCGGCCGAAATGATCGCGACGGGCTCATCCTGGACGGAGGCGGGATGAGGCGGTCTTTCCGGAGTCACCGGAGCGGGTATCGCTGCCGGAGCTTCGCCCACAGCATTAGGGGCGAGCACCCAGCCTTCCCGTACGTTTGCCAATCGCCTGCCGTGAAGCGGCGCGATATCGTTGATGAACGGGAATGGAAACGCGAGCTTCCAAACGACGGCACCAATGAAGAAAATCGCGGCCAGCGGCACGCAATACTTCAGACAGACGGTCATGACCTGGTCGATGCGGAGGCGGGGAAGCGTCCAGCGAATCCACATCATCACTGTCACACCGATGGCACTTTTGAGAATCAAGTTGTGAACGCCTCCGACGTTGGCGAGGAAACCCAGGATGCGCCAACCGGTTTCACCCTGCTCATAAGCCCAATGGCCGCTGGGACCGCCTTCTAAACCGGGAACCGCCGGCAGCATGTGGAAAATTGGGATCGGCCCGTTCCAGCCGCCAAAGAACAGCACCGCGGCCAGGCCGCTGACGAGGAACATGGAGCCGTATTCGGCCATGAAGAAGAAGCTCCAGCGGAGACCGGAGTATTCGGTATGGAAGCCGGCGACGAGCTCGCTTTCCGCTTCCGCCAGGTCGAACGGGGCCCGGTTCACGCTGGCAATGGCGCAGGTGAAGTAAACCCAGAAGATGAGAAACGTGAAGGGGTCGTGCAGTATAAGCCAGTTGGTGAACAGCCCTGCCTGGGCCTCGCCGATGGTGACCAGGTTCATCGAGCCGACGATGAGAACCGGCACCACGATGCACAGGCCGATCGGAACTTCATAGCTGACGACCTGGGCCGCTTCCCGCATGCCGCCGAAGAGGGACCATTTGGAGCCTGAGGCGTAACCCGCGAGAATGACTCCAAAAACTTCCAGGCCAAGCACCGCGACGATGAAAAAGACCGCGACGTTGACCTCTTGGGCCGCCCAGCCAAAGGCGAACGGGAGGGCCATATACCCCGTGAAGCTCGCCGCAAAGCTGACATAAGGGGCGAGCTTGAACAGCAAACGGTCGGCGTCTTTGGGGGTGACATCTTCCTTGGCGACGAGCTTCACGCCGTCGGCCAGAGTTTGCAGCCAGCCAAACTTGCCGCCGACCCGCGTGGGGCCGAGGCGGTCCTGGATGCGGCCGGCGATCTTTCGCTCCATCCAAATAAAGATGAGAGCACCGACAGCCACGACCTGGATCAAGAGGCCAATATGCACGCCCGCCGCCGCGATGTATCCCAGCCAGCTATCCGCGCCAACATGCAGGCCGACAATGCCGGCCAGCCAGTTCAGGATTTCATTGAAGAATTGGGCCACGCTGCTGCACTTTCACGCCGCTAGAGGCAGTCCGCAATGCGAACACCCGCCACGCCCGGCCACTCTTAAGGTCCGGGAAAGATTGTGAAATATGGCACAAAGTAGGCCGGATCGGCAAGTACCCCTGGGAGGGAAGAAAAGCCGAAATTCGAATGGCGAATGACGAATGAAAGCGATAGTTCCCAAATTCGCCATTCGCCATTCGAATTTCGCCATTTCCCTCACTCTTTCCCCACCGCAATTGCGTACGCCGTGGCAAAACTGCGGCAATGGGAGATGGTAATCAGCACTTCGCTGATGCCGGTTTTGATGCAAAGTTCGCGAGCGCCGCCACTCAGGGCGATGCGGGGCTTCCCCCCGAGCTCGTTGCGAACCTCAATATCCTGCCACTGGATGCCCCGGGTCCAGCCGGTCCCGAGGGCCTTGAGCACCGCCTCCTTGGCGGCAAAGCGGCCGGCATAATGCTGGTTGGCCGCCCGACGGGCACTGCAATATTCGATCTCGTGCGGAGTATATACCCGGCTTAGAAACAGCTCTCCGTGCTTTTCAATCATCGCCGCAATTCGTAGACATTCGATGATGTCGGTGCCGATGCCGTGAATGTTCATGCCGCCATTTTCGGGTTTTGCGGGGAATCTGGGAAGAGTAGCGGAACGACGAAACTCGAATGGGGAATGACGAATGAAAGACAACGTATGGTCGCCTTTCTCATTCGCCATTCGGAATTCGAACTTCGTCATTTCCCCCGCTCGGTTGCCGCGGAGTCGTCGATGACGGAAGATAGGGGGATATGTTCGAACGCCGCTCACTCCGACTGCCGATCACCCTGGGCGTGGTGATGCTCGTGCTGCTCGTTGCCCTGCTCGTCGGCTGGATCCTGCTGACACTCTTCGGGGCGCTGCAGTCGGAGCAGACTGCCGGGCTGTACTGGGCGCTATTGTCGGTCGGAACCACCTCGCTCGCCTTTGTGCTCTTCGGCGTGGTGATGTACCTGACACTCTCCATCAAGACCATTAACCTCACCCGCCGCCAGTCGAACTTCATTGACAGCGTCACCCACGAGCTAAAGTCCCCCATCGCTTCGCTCAAGCTCTATGTCCAGACCCTCAAACGTCGGCAGCTCAGCCCCGACGAGCAGGCGGTCTTTTACGGCTCGATGCTCGAAGATGTCGAGCGACTCGATTCGCTGATTAACCACTTGTTGGATGCTGCCCGCCTGGAAAAGGATCGCACCCTGGCCGAAAAGCAGGACGTGGAGCTGGCCCAACTGCTCCGCACCTGTGCGAACGAAGTTTCCCTCCGTTACCAGATCCCCGACGGCGTCATTGCCTTGCAGTTGCAGCCTTGCATCGTCCAAGCCGTCCGCGTCGACTTGGAGCTGGTCTTCCGCAACCTACTGGACAACGCGGTCAAATATGCCGGCGATGATCCCCGTGTGGACGTCTCGCTGGCAGCCGGGGAAAATGAGCAGGTGGTGGTCCGGGTCAGCGACAACGGCCGCGGCATCTCCGCCGCTCAGCGGCGAAAAATTTTCGGCCGCTTCGTCCGCCTCGGCTCCGAGCTCGAACGGGATAAGCCGGGGACCGGCCTGGGTCTGTACATCGTCCGCACCCTCGTGCATCGGCTCGGGGGCCGCATCAAGGTCAAGGAGCGGGAGCAGGGGCCAGGCACCACCTTCGAAGTGGAACTGCCGGGCAAGGCGGACTCGGCCATCAATGGAACGGGCAAACAAGAGGCGGCCTGACCGGAACACCTCACTGCCATTCCCTCACGCCTTCGCCCACCAACTCTCACTTGGAAAGGGAGAAGAATAGGAACAGAAGGGAACAGAGGAAACGAAGAGGGAAAAAGGGGCTGGTGGAATGGGTTGTCCGCCCCCGCCACCTTCCCTTGGTTGGTCCTTGAATACGTTCGTCGCTCGACTCAACCACTTCTCTTCGTTCCTTCTGTTCCATTCCTACTTGCGAATTCCTCGTCCCTTGGAAGGGGCCGCGGAAATCTGAGGATTCAGACTGGATATTTGCCCGGCGGTGGGCAATACTGCGTGGCGACTGGCGGCATCTCATTTTCGGGAAATTGCACATGCGGCATGCACCTGGGTTGGCACTCCTCTTCGTGAGCATCGCGGCGACCCTTCCCTTGGCCGCCGAGGAGGAAGAGGCGGTCGTGGTATTCGACCGGGTCAGTCCCAGCATTGTCGGTATCGAGAGCGTGGCCAGCAGCGGGACCGGCGTCCTGCTGGATCCCAAAGGGACGATTCTGACCAACGCCCATGTTGTGGCGCTGCAGCTTCCGCTCAAGTGTCTGATCGACGTGAAGCAAGGGGCCAAATATGAAACTCGCACGTTTCAAAAAGTCGTGGTCATTGGCATTCACCCCAAGCTGGATCTGGCCCTTATCAAAATCGATCCCACGGAGAACCCGGGTGTTCTGACCCCGGCCTCGATCAACAAGGTTGCCCCAAAAACGGGGCAGCGCGTCTATGCTATAGGAAATCCAGGCGCGCGCGGGCGGGTGAAGCTGACCAAGACGGTAACGAACGGAATCCTGAGTGGGGTCGACCGAGTCATCGAAGACGTCACTTATCTGCAATTCAGCGCCCCGATCAATCCGGGCAATTCGGGCGGCCCGCTTTGCGACAAGGCGGGGAAGATCATCGGCCTGGTGACGATGAAGCTGCCCGACCTCGACAACGTCGGTTTCGCGATTCCCTTGCAAGAAATCACGGCCGCGGAGTTCAAGCCGCTCAAAGAGCGGCCCAGGGATTTTGCCAAGTCCGGGAAACTAATTGCAGCGGGAAACGAATATCTCAGGCAACTCAACGCGCTTCGTCTCCGTCGGGGCGGCATCGATTCACCGCAGGCCGTCATCCTGCGGATTCTGGCGCTCGACAGCATGCACGAGGCCCTGCTCTTGGATCCAACGAACGGCAGCATCTACTCAACCATCGGCGAGTTGTTCGATCAATTCGATGAGCCTGAGGTGGCGGAGGAGTACTTCCGGGCGGGCCTCATCGCGATGCCCTGGGGTATGGATGCCCGCATTTATCGCGCCTATGGCCGGCACCTGGCCATGGCCAAGAAGAAGCTCGACGAGGCCGAGGCGGTCTGGTGGGAAGGGATCGCTCGGCACCCGCATCTGTCCGGCCCGCTTTGGGAAGACCTGGCAATCTTGTATCGCGACAAGCAAGAATATCGAAAAGGTGCCACTTGTGCCGTTGCCGTCTCGATGCTGAAGAATCCTGGGACTCGCCCGGAGGTGGCGATGAAAATCGGCGAATCATGTTTTAGTAAACTGACCGACCCCGTCGAGAAGGCCGACACCATCGACGTCGTCAACGGAATGTCCGAGGAGATGTTTCGCCGCATCTGGCAACGGAATCTGTTGCTCGGGCAAAAGAGGCCGCAACTCACCAAGGCCTTCGGCCAGTACATGCAGAAAGTTGGCCTCAAACTCGATGGCTCGCTCACCTCTCCAGCCAGTCCGTTCATCGTCCCCAGTTTCGAGCAGCGTCTCACCGATATTTCGGCCACCGCGAATCCCGCCCAACCGGGCCTGGGGGCGGCCTGGAAGAAACAAGAGGCAGCCTTGCTATCTTCCGGAACAGGTGTTGGCCGCCTCGATGGCCAGGCGACCGTTCCGGAGGAAGAGGAATATGACATCATGATCGCCGCCGAGCGTTTGTCTGGCACCGCGGAAGTCGCCCTCGGCTTTGTGCATGCCGGCGAGCCCGCGGCCGTCATTCTGGATTTTGGCGGCAATAAGAGCGGCTTTGCGGGGCTGCGCACACCGCTGCACCGCGAGGCGGTACTTCCGCAGGGTGAATTCGTCTCGCTGGTGATCCAGGTTCGCAAGAAAAAGGTCACCGTTCGCGCCAACGAAGCCGTGATCCTGTCCCTCGCCGTCGAGGGAAAGCTTCCCGCGGTGCCGGAAAAATGGGGCGGAGCGGCAGCCGGTAAGTTGTTCATCGCCAGCCAGGATTCGGCGCTGGCCGTTTTTGCCTGGCGATTGATCAAGCTGCCGACCCCCGTGCCGACCCAGCCGATGCCCACCGAACCTCGCGTGGCGAATAGCGGGACGAAGCCCGGTGGCCCAACGCCTCTCACTCCGCCAGAAACTACCAGCAAGCCCACGACGGATCTCGCGGAAATAGCCAGCCTGCGAGATACCAGTTGGGGCTTCAAGTGCCTGGCTTTTTCACCCGACGGCCGATTTGTGGCCGGCGGACGAATCGACGATGCGGTTTGGATTTTCGACGTCGACAAGAATAAGAAAGCCTCGGCCGCCGAAAAGCTCGAAAAGCTGGGGGCGATTGAGGCGATCACCTTTACCCCCGATGGAAAGCGGCTCCTCACGGGGGGCTATAAAGGCATTGTGCAAATCTGGGATTTCCAAGCTGGCGGAATCAACGTCGGAAAACAGTACATCGGACACAGCACGGAAATCAAAGTGATCGCTTGCAGCCCCGATGGCAAATATGTCCTCTCCGGCGACCGAGACAAACGGCTCCGCTATTGGGAACTGGAAACTTGCCGCGAACAGCAGGTTTGGGCTGACTTTCAATCCGGAATCAAGGGGGCGAGAATTCTTCCCGGCGGGGACCAAGCCCTGGCCACCGATGGCAAGATCCTGCTGCGCCTCAATCTCAAAACGGGCGAAGCCGCCAAGACCAATTTGTCCGAAGGGACGACGGGCATTCATTGCGCCGCCTTCAGCCCCGATGGTCAATTACTGGCCGCGGGGGATGGCTACAAAGTGCGACTATGGCAGACTAAGGATGGGTTGGAGTTAATTGCGATCGATACGAAAGCGCGTGAAGTTGTGTGGACCGTGGGCTTCACTCCCGATGGCAATCAACTGCTCACGGGAACGAATGCCAAGGTAACGCTCTGGGATACCAAAGCGGGGGAACGCCTGCACGAAGCCCAACTGGGGGAGCGCGGCTATGTCCAGACATTTGCCGTATCCGGTGATGGCAAACGCCTGGCATCCATCATCTCCTCCTCGGGTCGGCCGCTGAAAGTCTTTGGAATGCCGGCGGGGAAGTGATTGGCGGGGGGGTGAAACATCCATTTGAGCTCCCATGGGTAGCGGGGCCAGTCTGTGGTCAGGGTCATTTGGGATCGGTCCTTTTCAAAGAGTGAAGCAGCTTCTGAGTTTCCGTCAGTTGTTGACGATAGGTGCTGACCATGGGATTGCCTCGTACCAAGGTTGCGATGCGTTGTTCCGCTTCCCGCAATGCGGTACGAGATTTTTCCGCGTCTTCGGGAAATTGACTCAGAAGCTCACCCAGCAAATGGTAGGAATTTGCCAGCAAAAACTCGTTTTCCAGTTGCGGATCGCTGGTGACGAGTTCCGTGAGTAAGCGAATGGCCTCGCCAACCTGCGCTTCGGCGGAGTCAAATTTTTGGTCACTCCTCTGGAAGGCCTTCTCGGCAGCGAGCATGTCTTTCTTGGTCGTCAGGGCCTCGGCCTGCCTGGCCAGGACTTTTGCCTGATCGTTGAAGAGACGCGACAGGTTGTAGTGCCCCTGAGCCAAATCACGACGAAGGTGGATCTTGGTTTCCGCTGCAAGATCTGGGCGTTTGAGCTGGGTGAGGCGAATACCCTCGGCTTCCGTCAAAAGTTTTTCGGCTTCCTCAAAGACGCGCGCTTCATGCCTGGTGTTGCCGAGATTCATCAATGCGTTCGCCAGCAGGCGCTGCGACTCGCCGCTGTTTTGATCGAGGGGGACAATTTGTCGCCGCAACTCGACCGCGTGCTGGTAAGCATCCAGTGTCGGATCCCAGTCCAGTGCTGTCCCTCTTTTTGCGATCTGATAGCGGGCCGTCCCTAGCTCTGTCCAGGTCTTGCCAAGTTGTCGCAGGCGCTGGACATCAGTTGGATCAAGTTCCTGCCAGGGAATCTGGATGTCGAGCGCCAGCGTCAAATACTCGACGGCCGCTTGGGGCGAGTCGACCAGCCGCGCGACGCGACCTGCCCGGAAATAAGTCTCCGCCAGCTCCTGCTGCACGGCTGGGTCGGATGACTGCTGGCCGCGATCGGCCAGAATGATCTTATAATTCTCGATGGCATCCGCGAGCAATTCTTTCCGCAGAGTTTGCATTCCCGGTTGATTCAACAAGGTCTCATCGCTCACGCGCTTGTAATAGTTGTCGATCGTGTCCAGGGCGAAGGTGAGACTCTTGCGTTGTGCGCGTTCATGTTGGATGTGGCTCCACCAATTCAGCGCTCCCAAGCCGGCGATCAGGGCAACGGCTACAGCGCCGACGACCCTTAAGATCTGTCGAGTTCGCTGCAGTCTGGTTGCCAATTCTCGACTGGCATCGAACAGTCGCTGTTCCGTGGAAGTCAAGGCGTGGGTTCCGGCCATGCCCTGTTCCACGAGCTTCAAGTCGGCTTCGTCCAAAGGCGTCCCCACTTGATCCCCGACCCAATCGACAGAGCGGTTCTTGAGAATACGATGCGCCCTCTGACCCGGCTTATCGGAGATGTCAAATTGTTCTCGCACCAAGGGTGCCAATGTATCGTGCGCCAGCCGCGTGGTCTTGGAGTTCTCCTTTTGAGCGCTGACCGCAACGGTCAGCAGATGCAAATCCTGGCACTGTTGCAGGATGGCCGGCAACGTGACGCCAAGATGGGCATATTGTTGTTGCAGTTGTTCGACGGTTCGCTGATCCGCCGTCCCCAGCGGTGTGGTGTGCAAAGCCACGATGTCCAGCAGCAAGCCCGAATCTACCGCTTCGGGATACTTTTGGCGAAACGCCGCGATTTGCTGGTTCAGGAAATCACGCAGCAGAATCCCGTCTCGCTTCAATTGTTGATACAACTCCTGGCTGAACCGCGGATGCTCGTAATTCGCCTCCGTAGCCTTGGCCCACATTTTGGTAAGTAGAATCTGTAGTGTCGGCGCGATAGCCGAGTCGCGGTCGGACAGCAATTCGTCGGCGATGATCTCCGCCAGCCCGTCCTCGACCGTCAGTCCGTACTTCGCGACGAGGCGTTTGGATTTGGACGGCCCTTGCACGACCTCAATGATGCCGCGCCGGTCGAGGGGTTCCAAAAACACCTTGGTCCGTGGCAATTCGTAGGCAACCAGTTGCGCTTCCAGTTCGGCCAGCCACTCTTTGCGGAAACCAAGCACCAGCTTGCCCTGCGGCCGATGATTCGGATCGCTAAAGATGGCCTTCACCACCTTCAGCAATTGTTCGAACTCGTCTGGCACGTCCACTAAGGGGCGCGTGTAGAGCTCTTCCACCTGGTCCAGAAACAGGATCAGCGGCTTATGGAGTTGTTCCTCCTTCACCCGCCAGGCCGCTTCGATCGGCAGACCGGCCACTTCCGGCAAGAACGCCCGCTTCAATGCGTCTAGCAGCCCCCCTTCGCCGCGTCGTACATAGCAGACTTCATAGGCTTGTTCTAAACGGGGAATCAAACCGGCGTCCAGGATGGAGGATTTCCCGACACCGGACTGACCGTAGAACAGGATGATCGGTGCCGTCCGCGGCGCGGTCAGCCGGTCGTAGAGTTCGCGGATTTGATGGCCGCGCCCAAAAAACATTTCGGCGTCTTTCTGCGTGAACCAGTTCAGATGCCGATATGGACTCTCCGGCAAGTCTCGTGCGAGGAGCGGCGGCAGGCCGAACAACGGGTCATTCACCGCTTCAGGCAGGTTCCACTGGTCGGCACTCTCCGAGCCTTCACGCAGGTACAGATTCCAGGGCCAGCGGTCTGCCTCCGGATGGCTTTGGGAATCGGCCTTGGTCCCGAAGTACAAACCGCGGGTGTTTCCCCCCTTGGCCGTCTGTACCGCCGCCGCAGCTTCGTGGTAGGCCGTGCGAATGGTCGCCCCGCCCGCCAGCCCCTGATAAAAGTGGAAAGCAAAATCCGTGGCCACTTGGTCGTCGATCGACCGTGACGTCGAGATCACCGCCGAAATGTTCGCATCGAGCAGCCCCTGGGTCTGCTGCTGAGTCGAACAGCCGTTCAGAAATACAAGTTGCAGGCCATGTTGTTGCGCGAGAAACGCGGCCAACCCACCAGCATCGGCGGCTGCCGCCTGCCCCGCTGCCGTTTCGAGCAACAACTGGTAGCCGTTCGCGTGCCCGCCGTAATGGAAAATGGCGATGCGATTGCGGTAGCGAGGATCCTGGAATACTTTGAATAGGTCACTGGCTGTGCTGTTCGACCGCACAACCACCTCGCACAAACCGGCCTGCTCTGCCGGCTCCAATACCTCTCGCAATTGTCGCGCTTCGACGGGGAGATTACGCAAATGACCGATCGTGTCATCGCGGTCGTTAGCAAACGCCAATAAGATGACTGGCTTGTGGGTTGTGTCGGGCATGGCAATTGGTCAGAGGAAAGTGGTTACCACTGCACGTTCGAAACAGCCTGCAACCCGGCCTCCGCCACGAAGTAGTTCAAATGATGGCAAATGACATTGCTCTTTTGAGGTGCCGGGATGCGGTCATCGGCGACGCCGCGGATACTGTCTTCGCTCACGGCGATATCGTGACCTTCATTGTGATACAGCGTATCGAACACGATTCCACGACCGACTTTCGCGATCAACCTGGCCATGATTTGATCGGCCGATTCCTGATAGTCCCGAATGTCTCCGGCCACGATTGTGTATTGCACGGCGGGATCGGGACTGGCATTGAGCATCTTGATGAATTCCGAAGCCGGATTCATTTGTTCCAGCGTCGGGGTGACCTTTTTGGATCGACTCAGCATGTAGACCAGCGCTCCGCAATAGGGCGCAAGGCCTGGAAAGGTCGCAATCGCCAGCGGGACTAGTAGACCGGCAAGCTGTCGAGCCGATTCGACTTTGCCAAATGGCGAGCCCATGTTAGGAGTGCCAAACATGACCAGATGGTCGACAACCTTGTTACCCCCTTCTCGCTCGACGAACCAACGCGAAACCAGCCCTCCCATCGAATGCACCAGCAGCGTCAGTCGCTTGTTGTCATTCTCGCGGAGTCCGGCGGCGGCAAGTTGCTCTTTCAGCTTGACGGCGGTCTCTGAGATCGGTGTGCTGAGGTTCTCGTAATCATAAGTCAGCACGAGATCGAACTTCTGATCGACGCGCTTTCCGTCGGCATCCTTGGCCAACGGCAGACCCTGGGCGATCCCGTCGGTGTCGCCGATGATGCCGTGAATCAACAGCAGGACGCCTTTTGCCGCCGCAACCTTTTCAGCCACACCGCCGCGATGTCGCAGGTACTTGCCATCAGGCTGGTATTCGAGCCAGCACAATTGGTTGACATTCTCTCGTCGCAGATACGTCTTGAAAAAATACAGCTTGAGCGCACCCAGCAAACTGCGGCGGTAGTCAGGAATTTTGGGAATGTGGCTGATTCTGATGTGTGTCGTGCCGGCATCGTCTATCGAAGGGTCGCCGGTCATCAGAATGTGCTCCCCATCAAATGCCAGAGGGAGGATGAATTCGCCCTCCGCGAGTTTGACGTCCAGTTCGATTTCCAGAGGGTTTTGTTCGAGCACTTCCGGATTTTGGATGTCCGTCAACTCCAATACGCTTTCGCTTTCGCCACGCGTGCTGGAAAAGTTCAGCAGTTCCATTCCCTGGCGTTCGAGAACTCGGTAAATGTCCGCTCCCTCCCCCGCGCTGCGCGTGGCGGACGTGGCGGCGCTCAGGTTAATGCCGGCCTGCAGCGACGGGTGTCCCTTGATCTTGATCTGGTGGTTGGCCAGGGAAGTATCTTTCGTACTCACACGGTCAAGCTGTCGGACCAGTTTGACGTGCAAATCCTTGGTGAACCATTCATTCTCGTGAACCAGTTTCTTGCGCGGTGTGCCGAAGCTAAGCCCGCGCGTCGCTGAGGGAGTAACGATTTCGCCTAGTTTTAAGGGCTCCTGCCCCAGCAGGAAATCGTCGACCTTTTCGGTGCTGACAATCAGCTTGAAGGTGTGAATGGCCCGATCCCCTTCGCTTTCCTCCAGGGCCAGATTGAAGATGGCATTGCCATCCAGCGTGATCGTGAAATCGGAATCGGTGTGATCCAGGGGTTCGTTATACAACGGTTGGAAGCCGTAGTCTTCCGAGAAGTGGACGAGCAGCAGGTGCAGTGTTTGCGATGAGCGATTGTTCGCCTGCAGCGTTCCGCGGACGACCTTCCAGTCGTTGTCCTCTTTGCTGATATCGATGGTGATTTCGGTGCCAGGGTACTCATGCTGCTGGCCATTGCCGAGCAACTCGCGGAATTTGAACTGCACATCATCGGGATTCATCTGGGTGGAACGATTCTGCAGTTCCATCGCTCGCTCCCAGGTGGCGACACGCTTCAGAATGGCGAACATGTAATCGGCGGCTTCTTTCGTATAGCCCTTGGCACCCTGAACCAACTTGCCGGTCTCGCGCAATTTCAGCAGGTAACAATCATTTTCGGCGCTTAGCGTGTAGCGGGCTCCTTGCGACCCGTCGGTAATCAAGGCAATGCCTGACGAGGGATCTTCCGCGTCGGCCAGAAACCTCTGCAGGGATTGGGTACCTTTTGCTTCTCCCACCAGGTAAACGACCAGGGGCGGGACAGGCAAGCTGGTAATCTCGGCCTGGTAACGGATGGACGTATCGCCTGACATGTCCAGTAGCATCAATTCGCTTTTCTGTGGCCCCACTTGCGTTGTCGCGGCATGTCCGGCCACCTGCGTCCGGTCCGATTCCTGGTAGAGGGCCAGTTCGACATTCTTGTCGGGATCGCTGGGCAGACCGTGCAGCGCGCCGCAATCGACTCGCCAGCCGTTGTTTTCGAAGTAGACGCTGTAGCGGCGCGCGGTCTGGGAAGACTGGCCACCCAGGAATCCGCTGTAGGCATTGAAACCGCGATAGGTCTCGAACTGCGGATCTTGGTTATCGGCTCGCTTGTGAACCGCAGCGCGACAGCGCACGAAGAGGTCGGCATAGGAAATATCCGGGCCAGACTTTCCTAACGCTTCGAGCACCGTGCTGGTAAACACCCCGCGGTGATCCTTGCCTTCCCACGCCTTTTGAATGCGCTGGCACGCCGCCAGCAGGATATGTCGGCTGGCGGGAATCTCCAGCGACATCCCACGCTTGTGGAGCCTGGCGTAGTAGCCATCCAGGTAACTTTCCAGCGGCCTTTCCTCAGGCACTTCATGGGTCTGCCGACACTTGCCCTGTGTGAAATCGTCGGCGCTACGGGTAGCGGAGCCGGAATGGCAACAATCGAGGATGACGGCGATGTGCGGTTCGTTTTTGGCCAACTCGGCGAGCAAGACGGCCAACTCCTTGTCGGCCAGATCGAAACCGCCGGGGCCACGGCTGTCGTAACACACGAGTCCCTCGTCCTTGCCATCCGGATAGAACTGCTCGAACGGCCGGGCCGATTTCCAGCGAGCGCCGTGCCCACAGTACTGGAACACGGCGACATCGTTCGCCTTGGCCTTACTCAAGTGCGAGCGGAACTGCTGGATGATGTTAGGTCTTGTGGCATCCGCATCCTTAAGGATTTCAATATGGAGTCGGCTCCGGTCAAAGTTCTCGGTCAAGTACTGGTGGAAATGATCCACGTCGTTCAAGCAACCGGATAATCTCCCCACTGCCGGCGAATAATCGTTGATGCCAACCAGCAAAGCATAAATGTCCTTGGACATGCGAACTCTCTCCTTCGACCCCGTGGATGAACGCCGCTAGCCTTCAAGAGGCTACTAAGCGCGACGATTCTACCGCGTCTGCTCCAGCGAATCGACCACGAGGAGTCGATTGGGGTTATTGCGGACAGTCCCCAAACGGATCAAATGCCAGTTCTTGGGAGAGTACCCCGTCCTCCCTTTCTGCTCCTCCATTTTTTGGCTATCGAGCTAGCGTTGGCTTTTGCAACGCAGGCCAGAACATTGAGTAGCGGTGGGGAGGCGGCACGGCGGCGGGGGCCGATTTCAGCCGTCAAATCCCGCATAACCGATAAAGTCGAGTCTTCCCGGCAGCCGAAAGGACAATGAGAGAAACTGTTTAAGTACCTATCAGTGCCCATTCGATGCCTTACGACGCTCGTCGTTTTCAGGGAAAAGCTGGTGGAATTTGAAGCATTTGTACTTGCTAGCCACCATGTTTCTGCGCGTGCTTGCATTGGTCGTGCTCCTGAGCGGCGCGACAGCAACTCCCGTTCTGGGCCAACCTTCCCCCATGGAAGTCGAAGCTCCAGGGACCGACGTGTTCCACGACTTGGATGCTGAGACGATCGCATTGGTTGATCTGCAGGAGCCGTTGACTCAACCCCGAGCACAACCTCGGAGTCGCTCGCGGACTTTGCGCACCGTCGGAACCGTGACCGCCGCGCCGGCCATGATGGGGGACTTCTTTGGGGGTGGTATTCCCTTTAGCACGGCACCGCTGAGCGACCCCTTTTCTGGGTTCATTCCGCTGGGGAGCAATCGGATCAAAATTGCCGAAAACGGCAAGGCCCAGCCCATGGATGGGGCGTTCTTCAATTACAACCACTACTCCAATGCGATGAGTTATGAGGATGACACCACGGGATCAACCGTATTGGTTACGATCCCCGTGGACCGATACACTTTCGGCGTGGAGAAGACCTTCGCGGAGGGTCTTTGGTCCGCGGAACTCCGAGTCTCTTTTAACTCGGATTTGTCGAGAAGTCCCTTGGGGTTTGGGGGGTTTTCGATAGAAGGCGGGGATGTCTGCAAGCTGGCGGCAAATCTGAAGAAGTCGGTTTATCGCTCCGCGGACACCTCACTGGTTGTGGGCTTGGGAATGGCCGCGCCTGCGGGCAACGATGTGAACTTCGTCGACGACACGCATCTCATCGACGTCCACCAGATCCTGCGTAACGAGACGGTGCATCTGCTCCCCTACATCGGATTCCTGAGAACTCCCAGCGAGAGACTTTTTTACCAGGCGTTCCTGCAAGCGGATTTCGGGTTAAATGGTAATCGTGTCATCGATGTTAAAAATGGTGGGGTGGTGGTCGACAGACTGAATGAAGCCAACCTATTGTTCCTCGATTTTCAGGTGGGCTACTGGATCTACCAATCATCGGAGCGGGCGTATCTTTCGCGAGCCGCGGCTTTGATCGAATTGCACCAGACCAATATTCTTTCCGCGGCGGATGTGTTTACCGATCCTCCTTCTCCACCGCCACCCGGTGCTCCTCCCCCTTCGCAAGGCCACTTGTTGACCATGACCGCGGGGTTGCAACTGGACTTGACGGAAATGACCACGCTGCGGATTGGAGGCGTGGTTCCACTGACTTCGGAACATCGCGCCTACTTTGAGAGCGAGCTTTCGGTCCAGCTCAACCATTACTTTTGACGGACCTTCGCAGGATGGCACTACAACACGCCGGCAACCAGACACTGAAACTCAGCGCAGCGGCGATCAACATGGTCGGGTTCGCTCCGCACGGAACAGACTGCCGCTAGGCTTCAGCAAAGGATCCGAAAATGCCCTGCCTGATTCGGTCTGTCGCGGCGTCCTGTCGATGGCTGGCGTTCACGATGTTACTGAGTTGCTTGATCGCGAGTCCGATCCGGGGGGAAGAAAACTCCTACGAAGACGAGAGGACTCCCGCGGCTGTTGTGCTTGGCGACCTGCAAGCGGAAGCAACGGAAGAGATGGACATGCAGGAGCTGATGAGCGAGGGGCTATCGTCGACTTCAGGCGGTTCGCGGTACTGGCGTCCTACGGACTCTTTGACCAAAGCCCCCACGATGATGGCCGATTACTTTGGCGGTGGCCAGGATTTCTATGGCCGGCCAGTGAACAACAACCGGACCAAGATCGCCGATAACGGCAAGGCCTTGCCGATGGATCGGGTCTTCTTTCAATACAACCACTATTCCCACGCGGTTGCCTATCTCGATACGGGCGGAAATTTCTATCCCCATGAAAACCGAGACACGATCTCGGCCAACCGCTACACCTTCGGAGCCGAGAAGACATTCCAGGATGGACTCTGGTCCGCGGAAGTCAGGGTGTCCCTCAACTCGGATGTAGCGAGGAGCATTACGACTCGTTTTTTGGAGACGTTCGATTTCACGGACGGTGGGAACGATTGCAAATTGGCCTTGAATTGGAAACGGTCCCTCTATCGTTCGTCGGAGACTTCGCTGGTGGTCGGGCTGGGAACGACCATACCTACCGGCCAGAAGGTCATTACCTATCAGAACGCGTTCTTCCGCGATGCTCTGAGCGACAACGCGGTGCACTTGCTCCCCTTTTTCGGTTACTTGAGAGCTCCCAGCGACAGACTGTTTTACCAGTTCTTTATCCAAGCGGATTTCGCGGCCAATGGTAACCGGAGTAGTAGCACCTACCTTCCGGATGCTTCCGTCACCAAGAGTAAGCTGAATGAGGCCAACCTGTTGCACCTCGACCTTCAGGTGGGCTACTGGTTCTGCCAATCCCCTGACCGAGAGTTTTTCCAAGGGGCAGCGGCCTTGGTTGAATTGCACGGAACCAATAATCTCACCCTGAACGAAGGATTTGGAACGAGTACTACTGTGGTATTTCCACCGCCAGTTCCTACCGGCCTGTTGACGATGGCCATCGGACTGCAACTGGACGTAACTGCAATGACCACTCTACAAGTCGGCGGCACGTTTCCGCTGACACCCGACCATTACTACCACTTTGACGGCGAATTTACCGCCCAATTCAACCATTACTTTTGATGGCGTCTTACCGCTCGCGCGAGCTGCCGCCAGCTCGGGATTCCAGACGCCTAAGCAGAGCAGCTTCGGCGGGAGAAATGCGCTGCGGAATCATCGGCTCCACCGGCACGAGGCCGGATGGGGGCCAGGAATTGCTAGCCGATGTTCTAGTGCAGAATCATCTGTCCACCGACACAAGGTCGGTGGGGCAGAAGAGGGACCAGACCCCACCGACCTCGTGTCGGTCGGTGGACTGATTTTGCGCCAGCAAAGATCCGTCGACAACAATGGCTTCCGCTGAATTGTAGCTAGAGAATCACCGTCCTAAGTCGTGGACAATGCGCGGACGACCAACCGCTTGGCCTCTAATAGAGGAAGGTTTGCGACCTTTTCAACGGCTGGGCAAATCAGCAGACTGCCGACTCCGTCGCAATGATGCAGGGTGCGGATAGCCTCTTCCAACGACTGGCCTTGGGCGATTGCACCACGTAGCCGTTGCTCAACAAGTTTGTCGTCGAGATTTGTCCAGATAGCCATTGAATCGTTCGTGCCGCAACCAGAAACAACGCCTCAGACCCCACCGACCTCGCGTCGGTCGGTGAACTGATTTTGCACTAGCCAAGAACCCGATACGAAATCTACGAAGGACTACCCCTACTTCACCAATCCCCGCTTCCTCAAATAACTTGCCACCAGCTTGTCCACCGGGGTGTCGGTGCTGGTCATGAGGTAGTTCATGCCGCGGCGGTTGCAGAAGTCGCGGGCGCCGTCGATGAAGCTGGCGAGGGTCCGCTTGTATTTGTCCAGCAGCGGGCGGCTGACGGTGACTTCGGCCTGGTCGTCGTCCTCGCAGTCGACGAGCTTGAGGTCCCCCTTGAGGTCCGGGGCGATTTCCTCGGGGCAGAGGACGTGGATGACGTAGACGTCCATCTGCTGGGCGACGAGGAAGCGGAGGGCCTTGTCGTACCCTTCCTTGTCCATCAGGTCAGTGATGAGGATGAAGATGCCCTTGCCGGTATTGCGGACGCAGAAGTTCTTGATGCCGGTCGTTAGCGGCACGTTCTCGCCGGCCTGGATGCCCCCCATGTAGTCCATCATCCGCCAAAGGCTGGCCCGGCCGCGGAGCGTGGGGCCGGGGTTCTTGTGCGTGCTGCCGAGCGTTTCGATTTTGACTCTCGCCCCGCGAATCAGGCCGATGAAGCCGAGCGAAGCCGCCAGTTGCCGGGCGTAGTCCAGCTTGGTCGGCTCGCCGAAATCCATGCTGCCGCTGGTATCGATGAGGGCGAAGAAATGCAGATCCTCCTCTTCCAAGAAGAGCTTGAGGAACAATTTGTCCAGCCGAGCGTAGAGGTTCCAGTCGATGAACCGCAGGTCATCCCCCGCCACATAGTTGCGGAAATCGGCGAACTCCACGCTCTGCCCCTTCCGCTTGCTCTTGCGCTCTCCTTTCATGCGGCCGCGGAAAATTTTGCGGCTGACCAATTCCAGGCGCTCTAATTGAGCGAGCAATTGTGGGGGCAAAAGCTGTGTCGGCGAGATGAGCGTGGAGGGCATAGGAATTGGAATGACGAAATTCGAATGGCGAATGACGAATGACGAATTAAAGACGCCGGTCAATGCTTCCATTCGTCATTCGGAATTCGAATTTTGTCATTTCCTCTAATGGTTGAACACAAACTCCAGCGAATTGAGCATCGTCCAGGCCAGGTCTTCCAGGGCGGTGCGGCGGACGGCGGAGTCGCCGGCCTTGCCAAGGTATTCTACCGCAATTTGGCGCTCGGCATCGGTGGGGAGCCGGGAAAAGAGATTGAGGTAGAGCTCGTCGGCAGCGCGGGCGTTGTCGGATTCCCGTTTGGCCAGTTTGGCGACGAAGCCGTTTTCGTGCGAGAGCTTTTCCTGCACCCGTTCGCTGTTGAGCAGGTGGAGCACCTGGGCGACGCTCGGCTCGGTGACTCGTTCACATTCACACACCGTCTGCCGGGTGGGGCGGCCGAAGAGGCGGAGGAAGTAGTGGTCCACCTGGCTGTCCCAAAGCTGGATCGCCCGCGAGCCGGCGGGGACCCCCTCGAACTTCTCGGGGACGCCGGTCGCCTGGCAGACGGCGTCGAGCAGGACTTCGGCATCCATCGACTTGAGCAGGGCCCGCGAGTAATTCTGCTCATCGCGGTTGTTGGTTGCGTTTGGTTTGGTGGAATGCTGGTAAGTGCGGGAAGCGGTGATGGCCCGGATGAGCTCTCGCAGGTCGAACTTGCTGGCGGCGAGATGCGATGCAAGTGCATCGAGCAGCTCGGGGTTGCTCGGAGGGTTCGTCGCCCGGAAGTCATCGACCGGCTCGACCAGTCCGCGGCCGAGGAGGGGTGCCCAGACGCGGTTGGCCATGTTGCGGGCGAACCAGGGATTGTCCGCAGCAGTGAGCCATGTGGCGAGTTCGATGCGGCGATCGCCGGTGACGTTCTTCTCCGGCATCGGCCGGCCGAGCGGATGGGCGGTAATCGGCTGGCCGGTGCGGGGATGCGTCGTCGCGGGGTCGCCTACCGACAGTAGCACTTCCCCAAGCGGCGTGGTCTTTTGCTGGAGCTGCGTGAAGTAAGCGGTCATGCCAAAGTAGTCGGTCTGGCTCCAGCGGTCGTACGGATGATGGTGACAAGTGGCGCACTCAATCCGGACGCCGAGGAAGACCTGCGAAATCGTGCTCGCCGCCTGCCCCGGCTGAGGAGACGTTTTGTAGATGTATCCTTGCGGACTTTCCGACAGCGGTCCGGACGCGGTGATGACCTCGCGGGCAAACTGGTCTAGCGGCTTGTTCTTGGCCAGGCTGTCCTTAATCCAGCGATACTCGTCGTAAGCTGCTTTGTGACCGAGCACTTGCCGATCGACGCGCAGCAGGTCGGCCCATTTGAGGGCCCAGTAATCGGCAAACTCCGGGCGGGCCAGCAGTTCGTCCACCAGCACCTTCCGCTTGTCCGATCTTGTATCCGCTAGAAAGCGGCGGGCTTCGTCAGCTGTCGGCAGTGTCCCGATGAGATCGAGATGTATCCGCCGCAAATACTCCGCATCGCTGCAAACCTCGGCCGGCACGATGTTGAGCTGCTTCAGCCGGCGGTAGACATGCTGGTCGATGAAGTTAATCCCGGCGACTTCCGGATAGGGTGCGGTCTCTCGATTCCGAGGAATCAGGACGTGGAAGACATCCACTTCATTGGCGTAGCTCGCCATCACGGCGACAACGCCGGGCGTTTGGCCCACGGTAACCAGGCCTTCCTCGCTCACTGACGCCAAGCCGTCGTTATTGGACTGGAACTTCGCCAGTCTCGTCACGTCGAGATTCTTGCCGTTGGTCAGCGTCGCCGTCACGACAAGTTGCCGCGATTCTCCTTCATCAATTGTCTCTTCATGCGGCGTCAGCTCAATTTTGACCACCTTGGGGTCGCTCGCGGAGCCAACCGGCAGGCCGGCAACGATCCAGCGGCGGAGCGTTTCATACTCCGGTCGATCCGGCGGAATCCGCACTCCGCCCCCATGCGGGCTCGCGCCGCTCACCTTGAGCAATAGCAGGCTCTTCTCCGCTGCCGACGGAAAGACCCGCCGCCCGCGCCCCTCCATCGTGATCGCCCGATAATCCGCGGGCGGATCGAAGCCGAATACCGAAAGCTTGAATCCATTCTGCCCCTCTGCCTTGCCGTGGCAGCCGGATGCGTTGCAGCCGAACTTGGAGAGGATGGGGACGATGTCGTTTTCGAAGTTCAACGTCTGCGAAATTGCTTCGTCCGCGAAGGCTGCCGGCGACGCCGCCAACAGCATCCCCGCCACTACGGCACAGAAACAGAGCGCAGCTCGCGGAGAGAGTTTCATGAGGCGGGAGGTCGCTGGCGGGAATGTCGGCGGGGGCCGGAGACTTTGTCAATTCAAGGTCCGACTCATCAATCTATGTTAATGCATGGCTCGAGCGCGGGGCAAGAGAAACCGTGTGCAAATAAAAAAAAGAGAGTCCTTGCAACGACGCAGGGTCAAGCCAGCGAAGGTCACGAACGAATCCAAGTGCCGCTTGTACCATTCGTAGGTGGACTGTTCCCGGTTGCAAGACAGCAACATTCAGACCTCGTTAACGACCCTCGCGGCGGGGACTGCCGGGGGCAACGGGGAATGACCGGCTACAAGCTGGTGGTACTCTCGGAAGGTTTCCTCACGATCCTTACCAGGCGGTATCTGCTTCTTACCAACTTGGATGTACCACAAATCGGTTTGCTTAAGGAAAGACAGTTTCGGTTGTCTCTCGATGCCTACCCTTTCAGGGTAAACCTAGGCCGAAAGAGGATAGCCGGACGGCCATCTCTGCATTTTCCGTTTTTCGTTTCGAAACAATCGCCATCAATCCTGATGGCGTAAAGAGCGGCGGACGAGGGTCGAACTCGCGACATCCAGCTTGGGAAGCTAGCGCTCTACCACTGAGCTACCGCCGCAAATCATCGTGCTTGTAATTATAAGGAGGATGCAGGCGAACGCAAGCATCGGCCGTTTACTTCCATTTTGCCTGATCGTCCTTTGGGTATTCGACAGCGTACGACCAGCTGCAGGCCGGGCAGCGAGTCTGGGTGGTGGCAAAGGGTTTACCACAATCGAGACAATCCTGCTGGTCCTCGGGTTCACTTTGATCGGCGGAGGCGCGACTATTTCCGAAGCGCTGGACAAGCCAGGCAGACGTCGTGCGATAGAGAATGGTGCCGAACAGCCAGATGCCGGCAGCACCCGCGGCGACCATGATACGACCCCCCATGCCTGGCTCTTGAAAGAGGACCACCAGACCGGAGAAGAACAACATCAGGCAAAGCACAAGAGACGGACCCACCCAAAGCCAGGTTCCTAAAACGACTATGAATTTCCTGGGATCATGCGTGGCCTTATGAAGGGCAAATCCGCGAGAGTGAATTCCCAGGATGTAGTCGGAGTGGGCGTGTTGCGTGATAGGTGCGCCGCACTTCTCGCAAAAATGCTCGTCCCGTTCCTGAATGCCCCCGCAAGAGGTACACATGCGGAGGGGGACGGGATCGGAGGAATTTTGCGACATCTAGGCTGCTACCGGTTGGCGGACTCCTGACACTTCGCTTGCTCCTCGGACAATCCAGGCGGACAGGCGGTTGAGAAACAGGCCCAGGGCCGGCAGTACAATCATGGCGACGACTCCGGCCGCCACGCCCGTCCCCCGGGGAATGTTGAAGTTCAGTCGGAGCACGAGCTCCATCATGCGAGGATCCGATTCGAGCAGATAGCAAGCCGCTGGGCAGAGCGGAATGATCACCATGACCAGGAGCGTGGCGGGAAGCAGGACCACGATGAAGACCCCGCGCTTGACGCCGTTACGAACTCCGGCGCGGGAAAGAAAGCTCACCGCACCGGCCCACATGGTCAATAAGGCAAACGACATGAAAGCCAGCAGCATCACGAATGAGCGTTGGTATTGGACCCCGACATATTGCAGGCAAAATCCCAAGCCAACCTGGAGCTCGACGAGCAGCCAAACGAAGTCGATCAGGTGAAAGCGCGTGGGGGCCTGCAGTTTTCCGCCAGCTCGATTCACGGGACCGAGGATGAGCCACGCCACAAGCGGCGCAAGAAGCAGCGTCAGCAGAAAGGAACCAATGCCGAGGACGCGGTCTCGGGCGTTCATGGGAACTCACGATAAGAAGTGGAATCTATCCACGGCCATTATCGCAGCAAGGCGCGGATCATGTCCATCAGTTCCACCAGGTTTCGTCGATTTTGGCCGAAGTCCCCTTTGCCAACGCGGGATTGGCTTTCTGCGGAAATCTCGTGGCTGGGGGGCTCGGGCGGGTCTTTCAGCGGCCGAATGTGGACGGTGATGTCATCCTTGAATCCCAGCAGGCGCGTGGTGCGGACGAGGCGAAGGGTAGTTTCCTGATCGGTCTCCTCGCGGGAGATCAGTTCCCAGCCGGCAATTTTCTGGGCCGCGGCGGCGACAACTTCCGCCAGCTTGAGTGCCGGCTCTGGGGAAACAATTGGATGAAGACGTGGCTCCTGGTCGCCGTCGGAGGTTGCGGCGAAGTTCGTCGTCAAGCCGCGAGTCCAACCCTTGACCGTCAATGACAGGCAGGCCAGAACGAGTATCAAGGCGATGATGAATGCCCCGGCGGCGATAACCATGATTCGTGGGCGCGATTTGGCTGCCACCGGTTATGATCCCTAATGCTTCAGCGAAGCACCATTGACGATGAGGTTTCCCATGGATGCAGATGTAACCAAACCGCTGGTCTTCCCGTCGAAGTGCGACTGGTGGCTCACGGTCCTGCTCATCGCCACGGTGAGCGCTCAACTTACCGGGGCGGTTTTCATTTTTACAACCGGCGAAATGCTGTGGGTTGGAATCGTGTTATTGCTTTCCGCCGGGTTCATTACCTGGATTTTGCGGACGACATTCTACGTCGTCGATGACAGCCGGCTGCTGATTCGCTCAGGTCCGTTTTGGTGGACCGTACAACTCGGCACCATTGAAGAGATCGTCCCCACTCACAATCCACTCAGCTCGCCCGCGCTGTCTCTCGATCGACTCTCCATCCGCTATCGGATCGGCAGCCGCTCGCGAATGGTCATGATCTCTCCCGCCGACAAGGAAGGGTTTCTCCGCGTGATTGCGGCCCTGGTGCCGGGGATGGTCGTTGATGGCAGCGGAGCCAGACGGGTTTCAGTGTGAACCGCAGACTATTTCTCGTCCTTGGTCGGCGCCGCGTCTTTGGCAGCGGCGGCCGGCTTCTCTTCTGCCTTCGTTTTCTCGGCGGGATTTTCCGTGGATTCCGGCTTCTTCTCGCCTGGCTGGGCGGGCGTCACCGCCGGTGCGATCGCTTGCAAAGTATCCAGCCGCTTCTTGAGCCGCTGCCCCTGTTCGGTCATCTCCAGCAATTCTTTCAGCTTGAAGTCCGCAGGGAACTTGACCTCAATCCGGCCAAGCACATCGGCATAATGATCGATGGCGTCGACAAGCTCCTGGGCCTCAATGGAATCAAAAAGTTGCGGATGCTTCTTAAAGACGATCGCCCAGTTTTCCCAGGCCTTCTCATAATTCTCGCGGGAGTCGTTCAGGCTCCGATTGGCTTCCCGCAATTCTTCGGCCTTGTGGATTTGTTCGCGCGCGTCAAGCGCCTCCTGCGTTTGCTCGGCGCTGCAACGAGCGCGCCAATAATCGAAATTCACCGTTCCTCGGTAGCGCGAGGTCATGTCCATTTCCTGGGTCAGCCTTTGCAACTGGTCGGCAATCTCGCGGGCCTGTGCTAGCTTTTCGCGGGGAACACGCGCGGCGACCTCTTCATTGGTGGCTTTGACTTTGGAGCCAAGAAAATTGACGGCGACGTGCTGTTCCTCCGCGGTCCGGTCTTTAACGGGCTTAACCCACAGCTCCAATTCTCGTTTGGGAAGCGCGGCGATTTTCTCGCTGCGAATTTTTTCGCGGACACCGGGCGCGAGGGCATCGAGCCGAACTTCCGTTGCCGCATGACTGGCTTGGAGTGCCTCCAGGTTATTAAGCTGAATGGCGATTCCCAGATAGGTCGGGAGCTGCCGATTGCCGAACTTCACCCAGCCTGCATTGCCCACGGACCAGGCATATTTGGCACGCTGGCCGAAGATGCCATCGTCCTTTTCCATTGCCGCGGCCGCATTGATGGCGGCCATGGGACCGCCGTTGTAGAAAACCAGCGGTGACTTGCTGCGAATCGATTTGTATTCGGCGGCCCGCTCCGCTTTGTCGAACCAAAGCTTGCCCACCAGCCAGTTATCGGGCTTGCTGTCGTAACCAAACCCTTCATCGACTTCCACCCCCTGCAGGCGGAATTTATCGTGCATGTCCTCATCGTCCTTGAACAAGCGGCGGAATTCCTTGCTCTCGTCGGCGCGGCCCATCTTGTGCCCGACGTACCAACCGAGTTGATAGAGCATCCCCGGCTCATCGCGGTTGTAGTGCGTACCCAGAATGAGGAAGTCGATTCCCTTTTTGACCCAGGCATAGCGGTCGCGGTAACTGTCGAACTCGACCGACGAGTTATAGGTCAGATTGTGCGCCTGAAAGTCCCAGACTTTCAAGAAATTGGGTTGCAGCCGAATGATCTGTTTGACCGTCAATTCCAAGCCGGTGAAGTCCTTCCTTTTCTGATAGTCAATGGCCTTGTACCAGAGATAGGTCACCGCTACGCCACGTAGCCCCACGGTAGCCAGCTTCATGGTCTCGCTGGCCGGGTCGATTGCTCCCAACTCCGCTTGCGCCAGGCGGTATTGCGCCCGCAACTGAGCCAACTTGCCCCCCGAGGAGCGATCCTGTCCGCGGCCAGCTGTCGCGGGCTGACTGAGAGCCGCAATCGGCAATAACAGGACGGCAATCCCGACCAGGTAAATGACTTTGCGGACGAATGAGGCGTTGTTCCAGTTCATCCGGCAATCTCCCGCGTCTTCAAAAAGAAGTATGCCGCGATGCTGGCGGACAGTGCATACACGACGGCCATCGTCAATTGTTGTCCCACCAGGTCAGGATAGACATCGTACCCATTGGCCACGAATTGGGACGTATCGAAATTTCCATAGTTGGGCAAGATATATGTCAGCCCCTCCACGACAACCAGCATCGCCTTATCCGAATATTTGATGGCCAATTCCAGCGGCAAGTACACATCCAAGTCCGACGAGGTGTTCTTCTGTTGCAGAATGCGAATCCCGGATTCGATCGGTCCACCTCCCGTCACCAGGTTGGTCAGCACGTCACGAGCCAGCCCGCCAAAGAACCCAAGTCCAATGGCGCACCAGGTGGCCATCATGGCGACAGGACCGCTCAGGAACGTGCTGAACATAACGCCGAAACAGGTCACCAGCACCATTTGCAGCCAAATGCTCAAGTACCCCTTGGCAAAATTGACAAAGAAGAAACTGTCGGACGGGCGGAGATAGACATCGGGTTGGGCGATACCAAAATACTGCGAATGTTCAATGCAACGGATGGAAACTTCGATTTTGCCTTCATGCACCAGATCCTCGAAAATGTCCATGGTCAGGTCGGTGCCGTCCGGGTTCTTGCCGATCTTCAGCTTGCGATCGATGGGAAATCGATGGGCGACGTACTCGCGCGATTCGAACGTGATCGGCGGGGAAGACTTTACTTTGGCGTCGGGGTTGACGTTGCGGAGCGTGATTTCCCCCATCACCCCTCGTGCGATGACCCCTTTGAAAGTACGAAACACTGACAGGTTCATCTCCAGCGGCAAGCCCTCGGGGTAGCGCTCGGGAGTGACGTTGCTGAAGGTCCAAATCGCCGCGGAGCGGTTGTTGCCCCCCTCGATAAACGTACGATACGTCCACTCATCCCCCACATTGATTCCTTCGCTGGGGTTGCCGGCTGGGTCCAGGCGACGAAGCTTGCCGAAGATTGGGGAGCGGGCAATGAGGTCGCCGCGGGCAGCGCCGACTTTGTACGTGCGGTTGGCACCTTCCCCCTCGGATTCAATCCGGTGGAAATGGCCGTGTTCGCTTTCCGTTTCGCCGGTGGTGATATTCCCGCTTTTGTCCATGATCACCCGGTGACGGTGGTGGGCATCCCGCGAAGTCACTCCTTCGCGCTTGCCGGTGGGGTCGGCTTTGGTAGCGAAGCTATCGGCTTTGAGCACATGAGTGTGGGAGAGGCCGCGGACGACAAACACATAGCTGATGAGCCCCATCATCAATAGCATCACGCTGCCGACGGCGGAAAAACCAATGACCCGACCCAGCACGATTTCCCCCGCGCGAATCGGCTTGGTGACGACCGTATAAATCGTCTTGCTTTTGATGTCGTTGGGGATGCTGAAGGCGCTCAGGATCACGGCCATGAGCATTACCAGGCAATTCGTCGCCCAGAGGACGAAGCTGATATAGGACTTGGCCCGGTTGCTGTTTTCCACATCCAGAAACAAGCCGGCGAACAGCATCAGGAGCACGAACACCGCAAAGCCAACGAGTACCCGGTTGCGAATGGCTTCCTGCACGGCGACCTTGGCGATGGCATATGTCCGGCGGAAAGAGAAGCCGGGCAAGTCCTCGGTGATGCCCCCATAGATCGACTTGGCCACCAGGTAAAAACCTTCGCTGGGGCCGTGCTTGATGACGGCAATCAAGAACCACAGGAACGGAAACAGAAATGCCAGCAGCAGCAGAACGCCGCTGGCCCCCATCAGAAATCCGATGTTCGACCAGGATCGGGCGTCCAGCAGTCGGACTTCGCTCAAGTTGGGGAGCATCCACTCCCAGTACTCTATAATATGATGTTCAAAAGGCATTTCGGACTCTTAAGCCGGGCGATGAACCAAGGGGACTGAAACTCGGAGGACCAATCGGCAGAGGCACTGGCTACTTTTGCTGGGCGCGGCGGCCGGGGCGAGCCTCGCTGTCTTTGACAATGTTCAGGAACAGTTCTTCCAGCGACAGAGTCGGGTGCTCGACCTTCAGGAGCTCGCCACCATGACGGGCAATCACCGCTCGGATTTCGTCCTCCGCGGCGGGTGACAACCCTTTGGCCTTGAACTGGGTCACGTCCTGAACCGTCAGCAACTCCGAAACCGCGCCGAGCTCCTTCAGTTCCCCTTGGTGCAAAATGGCGATGCGATCGCAAACGTCCTGCACATCGGGGAGCAAGTGGCTGCTCATCAAGATGGTCTTCCCCTGGTCCCGCAATTTGAGAATCAGATCCTTCATCTCACGGGTGCCGATGGGGTCGAGTCCGGAAGTCGGTTCGTCGAGCAGAATCAATTCAGGATCGTTGATGAGGGCCTGGGCCAGGCCGATCCGCCGCGTCATCCCCTTGGAGTATTCGCGCAACTGGCGGCGGCGAGCGTGCTGGATTCCCACCAGCTGAATCAGTTGTTCAATCCGCTGCTTGCGGACTGCCGGCGTCATGTTGAACAGCCGGGCATAAAAGTCGAGCGTTTCTTCGGCATTCAGAAACTTGTAGAGATAGGACTCTTCCGGCAGATAGCCAATCCGTTCGTTTTTGGCGACATCCGTGGCATCCTTGCCGAATACCAGCGCCTGCCCGCTGGAAGGAAAGAGCAGCCCCAGCAGAAGCTTGATGGTGGTCGATTTTCCGGAACCATTGGGCCCCAGCAGTCCGAAAATCTCCCCGCGGCGGATTTGCAGGTCGAGGGCGTTGAGGGCCCGCACCTTGGGGCGGCCCCAGAAGTCCCGAAAAACCTTGGTCAGGCTGCGGGTCTCAATGACCACGTCGCCGCTGGCGGGGGCGGCTTTGGCGACATCGGGTGCTTCCAATTGACTTGGCATGGGGAGAGAGTTGTAAGATTTGGCACTAACCCGAAGCGCCAGCGAGGGAAAGCGGTATTCCCTCGCTGGCGCTTCGGGTTCGTAGAGGATCCAAGGGGTATGGCGTGGCGATAACTTCAAGCCCTGCCGCGATTTGCCGCACGTGCAGTGGACCTAATACGCGGCAAGTTTGCGCCGGGTTCATCCGGCGGCTTGTAAAAATGGCAAAGGGGCTCCGGGCATGTTTGGTCCCACTATAAACGTGACCCTGGCTGCCAACAAGGATTGGCGCAGCGTGGCGAGCGAGTGCCATGCTTGGCCGCTGGGTTGACGAATCGACGTTTTCCCTTAACTGTCAAATGGCTGCGAAACTTCCTTGTCAGGTTATAAGCGGCCAATTGGTGGCTTTGATTCACAGATTCAAGGTACCGATTTTGATACATTTTGGTATCAGAACAATGCCATAAACTATTGCAAGTAAATTACTTCCGACAAACCGCTGCGCTCCGTTTTGGCCTGAATCACCCGTTTCTTGATTCATGAGGTGCGCCACCATTCCGGGGGGTTACTCTGCGAATTTATAAGCTGTTTTTCAAACGCTCCCTCGCTCTCCGTCGGCCCCTTAATGGAAGACCTTGTTCCCTTACAACCATGTTGTCAAAGAGCCTGCCCTCCTGGCCCCTTGCGCGCGGCTCCGCCACCGGTTGCTGTATTGTATACACTTGTTCCCTTGTGTCAAGGGGCCAGACAGCATTTTTATGTGTTCTATGATTGGGGCTGGAAACGGGGGATTGGCGGTTTGTAAACATTTCTCGGGGCTGTAAGAACTACAAGCCCGCGGGGCGGTCTGGCGAGTGCGGTTTTTGGGAGACGAAATCAGCGTAAGCCCTTAGCCTATTAGGAATTAGGCCATCCAAGTGCTGGATTGCCGACCCACCTTGGTCCCTTCCGGCACGCCCCTTGCTTTACTTCCCATCAGCGACGCCAGGCCTTAATGCCTGGAAAGGATTCCAGAGTGTTTCTCATTTCCGCCGACGCACAGGAGGATGCATATTGCAACACCCATGTCCCTTGAGGAATAGGGACACCCGGGCCATAGCGATTGGGTAGAGTCGCTTTGTCCCATGCCCACGATAATTCATTCCCGCCTGAAAGGGCCGTCAAGCGTTCCCGCACCTTGACGGCCCTCTCTGTTTCTTGCCGGCTTTATTTTGGCTCACGCTTCGGTTTCTGCGGCGCTAGATAATAGAGAAAGTCCTGACGAGTCATCGAATCATGCTTCATCGAACTGACAACTGCGGGCAGTCCTGACCAGTATTTCTTCTGCCGATAATAGGATCCCAAAAGTATCATCGAATGTTCAAACGCGACAGGCTCGAGATTCTCCTTCAACCACTCGCACGCTTGGTCCTTAGAAACTTTGTGCCCTTTCCAATCGCCTCCTTCACACGCCGTACCAACCATCTCCCAAGTCGTAATCGTTTTGCCAATATTTCCGCCAACACTTTTTAGCTCAATCAGCTCTTCAGGCAATGGCTGTTCAAGGGAAGGCATACCCAACCCCCAAAGATCCCAAGGCGGGACTGAGTCGATTTTCCTTAAACCTGCGCCGTCGCGAGATTTGACCGCAATCCTCACTGGCTCCGAGGCAATATCTCCCCAGGGCATCGTGGCAACTGCACGGATTTTATAGGTTCCGGGTGACTCGAAAAGGAACTTGCCCCTGACGCTCCAACGGTGCAATGCAGCACACTCCGCATAAGTTGACTCACCTTTCAAGAGCGGGGCGTCGCCGATTCCACAGGGCGCTGCAATTTGATCGGCCGTCGGGGCTACCCGAACCCATTTCCCGTCCTTTTCGATCTCATACCGAATCCAACCATGCCGAAGTTCGCCTGCCATTTTTACGGCCGACAGATTCCTATTCTCAATAATGCTCAGTACCAACAGATTGTCACACTGAAGCACATCTGCTGTGTTTGGGGAAAGTCTGAGAACAACTGATTCCTCGGCAGCCAGAGTAAGCACTAATAGCGCAATGGGAGTAATCATGGAATCGTGGGGTCCGGCCTGCTCTTTGGGAATGGTTGTCCCTGAACGCGACCAAGTTGAGAATTCGAGAAAAAGTTCACAGCGGAACTGTCAAATAGGTTACTAACAAAGTCCATCACTCGGCCTGTATGCTCCACGCCCATCACATGTCCAGATTCGTGAAGAGTGACGCGTTTTTTCAAGGTCTCTTCGTCCACGGATTTCCTATTAGGTCCCATTGCATCTCCATCCTCATATACTGCCCGATCGCGAATTGCTTCAAAGAAAACATAACAGACGTTGGTCTCTGGCGCGGTGATGCCGCAAGCAACTCTTTGTTCGTCCGGGTCAAAGTCCCAATCAGCAGGTCCCTCGTAAGCAGCTATCATGTTGATGACCCAGAACTGAAGTATCGTCGGAACATCTTGGATTTCATCCTTTACTCGCATTGCGTTCGCACGAAGCGCCGCAAACTCCACATTGTGGACGAAAAACCTATTGTCTCGCGGGTCGCTTGCGGCAGGAACATTCTGAACCAACTGGGTTTCTTATGGGTACAGGCTTAATCCGCCGCAGTGGAAGTAGATCGCGGTTTTGAAGTTTTCGGGGTTGCGGAAGCCGCCGGCCCGACGTTTGATGGACATGATTTTGCTGTTCAGGCCCTCGGCC
>SXOA01000188.1 GCA_005778405.1 Planctomycetaceae bacterium | reverse complement strand
CAGGCCATGGCCTCAAGCACAGTGAGGCCGAAGCCTTCATACAACGACGGATAGACGAAGGCCGCCGCTCCGGAATAGAGAGCAGGGAGCAACTCATCCGGTACATAGCCGGTGAAGATGACGTTTTCCGGAGGCGCTTCGAGTTTTGCCGAGGCGAAGACGGCCGCGGTCGTGCCGACGAGGACCAGCTTGGAATGGGTCTGCTGATGCGAGACTTGCTGCCAGGCTTCCAGCAGTCGCGGCAGATTCTTGCGCGGCTCCAGCGAGCCGACGCAGAGGACGTAATTATCAGGCAAGGCGAATTTTTCGCGAGCGGCGGCTATCTCTTCGGCAGTGGCAGGGCGGAAGCGCGAGTCGACGCCGTTGTACACGACATGGATTTTTTCCGGCGGCACCTGGCAGATGTCGGCGATGCGGTCCTTGGAATATTCGGAGACGGTGAGGACCTGCCGCACACGGCGGGCCAGACGCGGCACCAGCCATTGCAGCCACGCGGCAAAGCGGGGGGTGAAACATTCGGCCCGATCGCGAAATGCACAGTCGTGGATGGTGACCACTTGCGAACCGACGCCGAGCGGCCCCGTGGTGCAGGGGGACCAAAGGAGCGAGTGGCGGAGGCGGCAAGGGAGCCCGACCTGCTCCCAAAGATGGCCGCGGATTCCGTGACCCGTCCGCGCTGGTTCAACGAGTTCCACGCGGCTGCCCAGGCGAGCGACAATCTCGCGGGCATAGCGCTGCATGCCGGTGACCCGCTGCCGCATAAACCTGCCGTTGACTTGGACGCGCATGAGGTTTGCTCTTTAGGCACTCCGCTGGGTGGCGACTACGGAGTTGCTTGCCGAGGAGGCATATTCTTTCCACGCCAACCACGCCATGACGGCAAACAGCAGCATCATGGACGGAAAGGTGCGCGTGGCCGAAAGGTATTGCAATCGGGGAAGCTCCAGTAGCGCCAGGAAAAACAGCGGATAGAACATGCACCCAGCAAAGGAGGCGGCGAGGAACCCGCGATAGGCCTTGCCCGCCAGAAAGCCATACACGAGCCAGAAAGGTCCAAAGCCAATCCAGCCGAAGTCGCGGGCGGGAGTGAACAAGCCGCCGTCGTTGTTGAGCTCGGCGTTGCCGTAGCGCTCCAGAGTGTCGGTATGAATGTCCGCCGGGCTGATCCCCGTAAGCTGCGAATAGCCGAAAGGGCTGTTTTCGACCAGCGGGAATTCCCAGAACCAGTGGAAGGTGGAGTAAGGGATGGGCCACGGGCCGCGGAGCGTCATCGACATGGCTCCGTTATTGTGGGCGGTGGTGTAGTAGCCAAAGAACCGCCAGATGGTGAAATCCGCCAGGCTGTCGAAACTGTCTTTGTAGTACTGCCAGGAACGGAAGGACTCGAAGAGGCCGAACAGCACAATGACGAGGGGGACCGCGACGAGCGGGAGCCATTGCAAGGCCATGCGCCGCCCAAGCTGTTGCGGCTGTCCGAAAACCCAGAGACGCAGGGCGATAACAATCGCGGGTATCGCCAGCTCGATGAGGGCCAGTCGTTCGCTGTAAAGGAACGCCCGTGCGGCGGCTGTGGCGAGGAGCGCAAGGAGCGGAAGAAGGAGTTTGGTACGGCCGCGGCAATAGAGCCAGGTGCCGAGGAGCACCGCGACGATACCGAACTGCGTGGCGGTGGTGACGCCGGGAATGGTGGGAAAGATTTCGGTCTTGATCATGTCGGCGGTCGATTCGTCCGCCCCTTGCCACAGGTCCAGGATGATCCCCAGCGAGAAGCCGTTCTTGAGGCCAATCAGCAGCCAGATGGCATAGCCGGCCATGGTGAGTAGAAAGCTGAGCCAGAACCAAGGGACAAGTGCTTCGTCAAATTGCTTGCTGGGCCGATGAGGCTGTTTGCCGGTGCTCATCGCCAGCCAGACGCCGAGGGCAAAGACTCCCCATGCGCCCATACCCATTGCCAGATGCCAGGGTTCCAGATACTTGCGCGTGCTGTAAAGCTGAAAACCCCAGTCGGAAGTCCTCACGGCAATCGCCAGCGTCAGCACGGCAACAGCCCCGAATAGGGCGGAGGGATGCAGCCACCAAACGCTGTGAAGGGGTCGGGCGATCATGGAACCTGGGCGTGGCCAGGGCAGAGAATTGACGTGCGGACGACAGCCTTCAGTCTAGTTGCCCCGCTGGGAGGCTGAACCACTTCGTTGGCAGCGGTGCCCAGAAGCTCGGGTCGCCGGGGCCGGTTTTGACGGCGACAGCGGCTGTGCATGCCGCGACTAATACGCCCCTTCGCGGAACACGATCACCCGAATCGTGGAGACCAGGATGTAAAGGTCCAACCAAAGTGACCAGTTCTTCACATAATAGGCGTCGAAAGCGACCCGCTCGGGATAGGTGGTGTTGTTGCGGCCGGAAACTTGCCACAGGCCGGTGATGCCGGGCAACACATCCACATAATACTCGTACTCATCCGCGTACTTGTCGATTTCGGCTTCGACGATGGGCCGCGGACCGACGAGGCTCATTTCGCCGCGGATGACGTTCCAGAGTTGCGGTAGTTCGTCCAGGCTGGTCTGGCGAAGGATCGTGCCGATCCAGGTGATGCGGGGATCGTCCTTGAGTTTGTGGCTGGCTTCCCATTCGGCTCGCAGGAGTGGGTCCGACGCGAGGTAGTTTTCCAGCACCTCGTCCGCGTTCAGCACCATCGTCCGGAATTTCCAGGCTTTGAACCTGCGGCCAAACCGACCAATCCGTTCCTGCCCATAAAAAGCCGGTCCCGGTGAGCTCAGCCGCACGAGCGCGATGATGGCGGCAATCAACGGCAGTGCCATCAGGACACTGGTCAGCGTGATGACCAGATCAGCCGCTCGCTTGAGCCTTCGCGACCACGGGAAGAGCAGTCGATTGCGGTTCCAGAGGGCGGGCACGCCTGCCACTTCCACGGCTTCCCCCCACAGGCTCGGATAGCCATTGAGCGAGGACATCAGAATCCAGTCGCGAATGCCCAGCTCTTCGCGGCAGAAGAGGCGCTGGGTCTGAGCGTCGGCATCGGTCTTGGCGACGACGGCAGCGGTTACGCCAAATTCCAGGGCCAGTTCCCGGAGAGCTTCCGGCGGGCCAAGGTAAAGAGCCGGGTCGAGATTGGTATCCAGTGTTTCCAAGTCGTCCACAAAGCCAATGGGTCGCAAACCTCGCTGCGGCTGGTGGAGGAGCCTCGTGAACAAATTGACGGCCTGCTGGTCGCTGCCAATGACAACGACGCGGCGGCCCCACCAGTTGGCTCGGCCGAACAAGGAGCGGACCATGGACCGGCCGGTGGAAATGAGAATCGCCGAACTGCATCCAGCGACGAGGAGCGCCGCGCCGACTTGCCAGGATTGTCCCAGGGCAATCACAACACCGATCAGGACCACGGTCGTCATGGCGGCTATGCTGGCAATCCGAGCCAGCGCATCCACCGGTCCGATTCCCCAAGCTCGCTGCAATCCTGCTCCTCGCAAACCGGCCAGTTGCCACACACCGAGGAGGGCCAGGAGTCGCCAAGAAGCCGTGGGCGCGGCCTCACCAGCCAGAAAGTAGGTCGCCGCCATTCCCACTGCCGCCGCGGAGGCCAAGGCAAGCATGTCTACAACCAAGAAACAGACTTTGGTGGCCAGGCCGCTGCGAGTGCCGATTGCAGTCGATAGCTTGCGTTCACCGCTAGGGAGAATCGCTGGAACGGCGAGCGGCGCGGGAACGCCGGCTGGCAAAAGCACAACGGGCGTTGTGGCGACGTTGGTTTCGAGAGCGGTCGTGGGGATTCCAGACACAGGTGGAGTTTCGGGTGGAATTAACTAGGATGCAGAATCAGAGATGGGAGCGCAATTCCAGCAGTGTACGTCTTGTGCAAAGACCCTAGTTATCGCTATTTAACATGACCAAGAGTTAGTTTGGGTCAAATAGGATATTTGTAGATTTTACACGGGCGATGTTGAATGTCCAGATTTTAATCCGGTGTTTGAATTGGGCGTCAGGGCTTCGTGAGAATCAAGGGTGACGGGTTCTACTTTTCGTTTGAATTCCAGCGCAACCGCTAACAAGAACGCGGCCGACAAACTGATGCCGCTGGCTGTGCATCCGATCGCCCACACCCCGTTTACGGCAGTGGGAAAGTCGGCCGCCAAAAAGCGGTCGAGAGCCCCTTTGAAGGAGAGTGTGCAGAAGACGTTGAAGATCGGGACGGCGAGCAATGCCAGCAAAATGCGTTGCGAAAGCCGAGTGAAACCGCGCCAGGTTTCTCCTGGAGCAGCGAGCAAGCTGAGAATGGGAATCCACAGGGGGAGCGCATCGTAGAACAAGTGGTAAATGCTGAGCAGGGCCGCCAAGATGGTGATGAGGCCGGTTGGACCGATGGCTCCTTCCGCCGGAAATTCAGCCGCTCTCTTCCAAACTGCTAATCCTGCAAGCGACAGCACCAGCAGCGGAATCGCCAGGCGCAACGTCGTGCCGCCGCTTTTACCGAACCAGCGGTCGGTTGCCGCCAGGCCATCGATGCGGGCCGTGCTAGTGGCGGGGTTCACGCCGGGATGCGCTTCGAGCTCGTGCTGATTCTGCATCAAGATGGGAACGATTTTTTCCAGGTCGCCGCTGCGGCTGAAGACGAGAAACAGGCCGACAGCCGCGATGAGGCTGGAGAGCAGAGCTCCCAACCCAGCTGCGCGAAAGTCCTTACGGCAGAGCATGAGCAGACCCAGCGGCACTCCGAAGGTCGGCTTGAAACTGGCCAGCGTGAGCATGAGGCCTGAGAGCCAAGGCTTGTTCCGAGCCCAGTGGAGCGCGCCGAAGAGCGCCAGCGTCAGCGGCATCGCAACCTGCCCGGCAATGAAGTTCGCCCGGCCCGGCTGCGTGATCAAAATCACCGCGGCCAGCGCCGCCACGCTGCCGATGGTTGGTATCTTGCCAACGGCCCGCCAGAGCACATAGGCGTAAACTAGCAACAGCCCGACGTTGAAGGCCCCATAGCACCACATGGCCGCGCGGAAATCATCAATCAATCCAAACGGCGAAAAGAGCAGCAGGATCAACGGCGAAAAGAGAGGGAAGATATTGAGGACGGGATAACGCGAATCTTGGAGATATCGCAACTGGCCGTCCTCTCGCGGCAACTTTGTTTCACAGTCGTAGGGATTCACCCCGTCGAGCACGGCGCGAATCGGATAGTAGACGGCATCGCGAAAGTCTCCCATTCCCTCGGTGCCGCGGGCCTCGCTGAGCTGCGGCTCGCCTGGAATGAGAACCTTGTGGCTCATTCGCCAGAGCATGCCCCCCAACACCGCGCAGAACAGCAGCACCCCCAGCGTATCCTTCACAAGGGGATGCACGTCGCGCCAGCAATTGTTAATCGCGGTGAGGCTCATGGTGCAAAGTGCTCCACAAGCCAATCGACGATGCGAATTGCCGTTTTGCCGTCTCCATACGGGCTCGCTTCTACCTGCATGCTCTTGTAGGCCCGCTCATCAGTCAGCAGGCGCATTACGGCGGCGACAATAGTGTGGCTATCAGCGCCCACTAGTGCCACCGCGCCGCATTCCACCGCCTCCTGCCGCTCGGTTGTTTCGCGAAGAACCAAGACCGGCCGCTGGAGCGATGGAGATTCCTCCTGCACGCCGCCGGAGTCACTCAGAATCAACTTCGCGCGGTCCATCAGCCAGACAAACTCGGGATAGGGGAGCGGCCGGAGCAAATGGACGTTGGCAATGCCACCGAGCGAGCCTTCGACGGTGCTCTTCACGTAAGGATTGAGATGCACCGGAAGGACGAAGGCGATCTCGGGGAATTTGTGGGCCAACTCGGCAATCGCGTGGCAGATTTGAGCCAGGCCGTCGCCGTGATTTTCCCGGCGATGCGTGGTAATGAGGACCATCTGCCGGTCCTGTAGAAGCCCGTACTTGTCCGGCCACGCTTTGCTCTGCCGCTCGCGCTCGCTCGTCCAAAGGAGAGCGTCGATTACCGTATTACCGGTGACGCGAATCTGGTGGGCCGGAACACCTTCCCGCAGCAAATTCTCCTTGGCCCGCTGCGTAGGAGCGGCGTGCAATGTTGTCGTGATGCTGGCGACGCGGCGGTTGAACTCTTCCGGCCACGGCTGCTGTAGGTTGCCGGTCCGAAGGCCCGCTTCGACGTGCATGAAAGGGAGTTGGCGATAGAAAGCGACCATGGATGCCGCCAAAACACTGGTGGTGTCCCCTTGGGCGACGAGGCAGTCCGGCTTCTCCCTGGCAACCAACTCATCAAGACTGGTCAAGCAGCGGGCCGTGAGCTGCGCGAGCGATTGACCCGCGGACATCACTTTCAGGTCCACGTCCGGACTAATGCCGAAATAGTTAGTGACTTGCCGCAGCATTTCGTCATGCTGGCCAGTAAAGCAGATGATCGGCTTGATTTGTTCGCCGCGCCGCGCGCTCTCCAGCACGACCGGGGCCATTTTGATGGCTTCCGGGCGGGTGCCGAGAATCAGGAGTGGACGCAGGGGAGTCATGGGTTGAAAGCGAAAACTGTTCAGACGGTCGTGGGCTGAGGAATCTTGCTGAGTTGTGGGGTCGGCTGGCCGAGAACAGCATGGGCGTGCTCCCGCATCGGCACGATGCGGAACTGGCTGCTGTACAGAGCAAGTGCCTCGGTCACCAGCCGGACCTTGTCGGCTCCCTTCATTTGCATGGCGGGAAAGAAGCTCAAATCGGGCTCATCGTCGCCGCCAAGGAAATCGAGCGGGTGCAACAGCAAGCTCGGACTGATTCCCCGCAGCCGGCACAGGAAGAGAGCGAAGCGAAAGTAGGCCTTGGCGAGCGAGCGCGAATACTGGGCTAAATAGAGCACGTAGCTGAAGTGAATCGGAACACGGAAAACCGGCATCGTCGTGACAGGGATTTCCAGAATCGGGCCAGAGAGCGTTTTCCACGAATAGGGCCTGAGCGGGCGGAACCCTTCGCTGATCTTGCCAAAGAGCTGCTTCCGTTCTTTCTTCTGCTCTTTGCTGAGGTGGGATTTGAAAAAGTAATAGGCGCGGGCGATCGGGCCCAGGAATGTGGGAAATGTCGAGGCATCATAGAGATAGCCACGGCCGGCGAGCACTCGCAGCACTTCCGGTGAAAAGCTGTACCCCGGCCCGCGAAAGCCGAGGGGGCGCTCTCCGGTGACGCTCTCAATCTGCTCTTCGGCAGAGGTCAGTTCGCGCTGAATCTCTTCGTCGGTGTAGAGGTGCAGCCAGGGCTCGTGATGGAAGGAGTGATTGCCCACTTCGTGTCCCGCCTGTGTGATGCTGGCGAGCGCGGCATGGTTTTTCGGCTGGGCGGCATCCTGTCCCACGATGAAGACGGTGATCTTCAGGTCGAGTTCCCGCAGCACTTCCAAGAAACGGGGGACCACCAGGTCCAGGTAGCTGGGATATGCCTCCCAGCCACCGTCGCCGTGCGTCTTCATGTACGACCATTTGTTGTCAAGGTCGAGTGACAAGCTGGCGATGGGTTTCATGATGCGAAAGGGCGGGGTCAGGAGACCCGCGCCCAACGAGGGACCCGCGCCCAACCAAGGGCGTGGTAACGAGCGGCAATGACTCTTCAGCGAGGCGGACGGTTTCGTTGACGTTGAGCGTACCGTTCACAATCTGGGCGGACGTGACAATCGAAAGCCCCGGGACGGACGTGATCACCGGTGGAACGCGGGTGGAATAGCCGAGCGTCGAGAGGGCGAAGACTTGCTTTACCCGCGATACGCGAAAGGCCAGCACCGAGTCTTCTGGGCGAAAATGCGAATACATCCGCGCGAGAGCGGCCAGGCAGGTCTGCTTGATTTCTTCGTCGCTCTTGGAAAAGACCGGGTCGTCCGCGGCGGCATATTTCGGCAGGTAAATCAGGCTGCGGCCGCCGAACTCCTGCGGGTCCACCAGGGCCGTCATCTCGATGACGCCGGTATACGGCACCCAGTCGTCGGTGATGTTGGTGACGTAGTAAGGACCGAGCGGCTGGGAGGTGAGAAGCGAGGCACAGACGATGCCGAGATATTTCACCCCGTTCAAGCGGCTCGTTTCTTCGGGTTCAAGCTGCGGAGCAATGCGGGCCGCAATATTGGCCGGCGCGGTGATGACAACCCGGTCGAAGGAATCGTGGCTGCCGTCATGGAGCATGACTTGCAGCTTGCCGTCGTCCTGCCGCGTCACATGTCGGACCGCGGCATTGGTGCAAATCGTGACCCCTCGCTCGATCAGCCGCTCCTCGAACCGCGCGAGCAGCCGGGCGTATCCACCGGGGAGATAGCCAAACATCTCTTTCTTGAGGCCCGTTCGGCGCGCGGCATACATGCGGGCAATGGTGGCCCAGATGAAGGCGGCGGATGTTTCCTTGTACGCTTCCCCTAACTTGGCCTTTAGAAGCGGCAGCCATATCTTTTCGAAAGTCCGGCGGCCCGAGAGACGGCGGAGCCAGTCCGCCACCGGAATCTGCTCCAGCGATTTCCAGTCCTTGATGCGCGAGGCCTTGAAGATCGTCCAGCCGAGGCGGAATTTGTCGATCAGCCCCAGCGGCGGAAATTGCAGGAACTCCAAGCTGCTCGACATGGAGTAGTGCCGGCCATCGACGTAGAAGCCCGTGCGGGTCTGCACCCACTGCATCTGATCGTCGAGGTCGAGTTCCTTGAGAATCGCCCGAATGTAACTGTCCGAAAGGAGCGTGACGTGATAGTGACGGTCCCAGGTGATGTCCCCAAGTTTCCAGGCATCCGCCAGGCCGCCGAGATGGTCGGCCGCTTCCAAGACGGTCACTCGGTGTCCCATCCCCGAGAGTCGCCAGGCCAGGGCGAGGCCGAGCATGCCGCCGCCGACGATGGCGTAGTGATCCTTAGCGAGCGTCATGGAGTGAGCTCCCGGACCTGGCGATTCGTCACTTCGTACGCGAATCCGCAAGCGGAACAAACGACTCTTCCCGGCGAATCTCCTTCATCCCATTTGGCGATCGGTTCACCGCAGCGACACACGCAACCAACGCTCTTGGCGGGAGTCCCCAAAACCAGATGAAAATCGGGAATGGATCTCGTCACGATGGAGCCCATGCCAATCATGGCGAAGCGGCCGATTTCCAAATTGCTGCCGATGATGCAGCCGGCGCCGATGGTCGCTCCCTCACGGACCCGCGTAAGCTGGGTGTGCCCGTCGGGGTCGGAGGAGCGGAGGCTCTTGAGGTCGCTCGTGGCGGCTCGAGGAAAACGGTCGTTGGTGAAGATGGTACCGGCACTGACCATCACGCCGTCCTCAATCGTCACGCCATTGCAGATGTAGACCTGCGAGTTGAGCTTGACGCGGTTGCCGATGGAAACGCCATAGGCGATCGTTGTCTTGCCGCCGACGAGGCATTCTTCGCCGAGCGTCGTATCGCGGCGGATATGCACGTTGTCCCACACGCTCGTCCCCTCGCCCAGCGAGACGTTGGCTTCGATGATGGCGGTGGGATGGATGCGGACGGACATGATGTGCTCATGTAGGTCAGGCTCTGCCTGACACAAATTGCAGGCGAAGCCTGCCCTACGGTTACGACGCTTTGCCAAACGCTTCCGACAATTGGTTCTCCACGGGCACCCAGGCGGCTCGCCACATCGCGTCGTAGCCGGCTTCGATGACTTCGACGGAAGCGAGGGCGTCGGCGAGCGTGATCAGCGGGGCCTCTTCGCCGCGGGAGGCTTTGACGAAGTTATCGAGCTGGCTGCTAAAAGCCTGGAACTTGTCGTAGCCCTTGCCGAAGATGGTCCACTTGTCGTCGCTGGCCCGACGATATTTCGATTCCTTCCACCCGACGTGCACGGTTCCCTGGCTGCCGTAGATGCTCAGATAGTACGGCAGTTCCTTGTTGAGGCTCCAGGAAAGGTCGATGCTTCCCATCACGCCCCCTTCGCTCCGGACGAACATTCGCACGGTGTCCTCCACGGGAATGTCCTGCACCCTTTTCCCCTCAATGACTTGCAGCTCGACGATGGGGCCCAGGAAGTAGCGGAGAATATCGACCGAGTGGGTGCCGTTGTCGATGAGGACGCCGCCGCCACTGATTTCCGGGTCGGCATTCCAGCGGTGAGTCATGTCCACGCGAGACGTAAAGGCGTTTTCGAACAGGATCAGATCGCCAATGAGACCGGACGACACAATGGACTTGGCTTGCACAACGTCCGTGACGTAGCGGAATTTAGAAGCCATCGTAAGCAGAGCATCGGACTGTTCCGCGGCGTCGAGCATCGCGCGGGCCTCGTCCAGGCCCACCGCCAGCGGTTTTTCGCATAGGACGTTGATGCCCTGCCCGAGAAACCAGGAGCAAAGCTCCGGGTGGGTGCTCGGTGGCGTGCAAAGGACGACCGCATCGGGATGCAACTCGTCCACCAGGTCTGCCGGGGCGGTGAACGGCTTGCATTTCATCCGCTCGGCGACGGCAGTGGCGACCTCTTCGCGAACATCGACGATGCCGACGAGCTGAGCCGTGTGAGAATGTTCAAAGGCCTGGCACCAGGTCTGGGCAATGGCTCCGGCACCGACGAGACCAAAACGCATCTTGGGGACGGACATGCTGCTTTCCTTGGGGGAGATGCTGCTAGACATTTATTGAGCCAACTTTTCCGCCTCTTCGCGGAGGCAAGTGGCGATGTATTCCACGTGGCTGATCTGATATTTCTCGTTCCAGGGAAGGACCAAAATCTGTTCCAGGCCGGAATACGTGCCGGGAAACTTGGCCTTGTCGTAATCGACGGCTTCGGGGCGGGCGAGCGTGAACGGGAAGCGGCTGTTGCCGAAGGTTCGCTGGTCGCGAAAAATCTGGCACGCAAAGGCGGGCTTCTGGATGTAGCGAGGCGCGGAGAAGATGCCGCGGGTCTTGAGGGCAGCAGCGAGTTTCACGGAGCCGCCGGGAATGACCGCCGCGTCAACCCGCAGACAGTATTTCCAAAAGGTATGCACGTCTTCATCCGCGATGTGCGGCGTGGCAATGCCGGGAAGCCCTTCGAGCGCCCCGCTGAGCAGAAGGGCCATCGTCACCCGCTGGTTGACGGCATCGTTGAGTTTGTCGAGCTGTGCAACTGCGACCGCTCCCTGCAACTCGGTCATGCGATAGTTGAGGGCCAGAAAATAATGGTCGGGCGTGGCATCGCCATAGCCCCAGGCCTTGTTGATGAAGAGGAAGCTGCGGCGAGCATAATGGTCGTTGTTCGTGACGACGATTCCTCCCTCGCCCGTCGTGATGTGCTTCCCTTGCTGCAAGCTGAAGCAGCCGATGTCGCCGATGGTGCCGACCGGGACGCCCTTTTGCGTCGCTTGGAAGGACTGGGCACAGTCTTCAATGACCGGAATCTTCCGGTCGCGGGCCAGGGACATGATGTCCTGCATCTGGCAAGGATTGCCGAACAGGTGCGTGACGATGATGGCTTTGGTTTTGGAACTCAGAACGGGTTTGATCGTTTCAGCCGTCACATTGCAGGTCACCGGATCGACGTCGGCAAAAACGGGAATCGCACCTTGATACAAGATGGGAGTGAGTGCCCCCATGTCCGTGATGGACGTGGTGACAATCTCGTCCCCCGGCTCGGGGTCAATGGCCGCAATGGCGGTGTGAATCGCCGCGCTGCCGTGTGAGCAAGCGTGGGCGTGCTTGGCACCGACCAGGCGGGCAAAGCGAGTCTCTAGCTCTTTGACGAAGGCCCCTTTGGTGCTGGTCAGCGTGCCGGTGCGGATGGCCTGGCTAAGCAGGGCGATTTCTTCCTCGCCGAGCGTGCGGCCGGTGGAATCCTGGTCCGACGGAAGCGACATGATGCCGGGAGCGGCTGCGGTGGTCATAATCCTCATCCAGATGTGAAACGGGGTGCGAAATCAGTGAGGTTTGGCATGGCCGGCGGTTGTTGCCGCGAATCAACAGGGTGCATCTCGTGGTGAGCGGCGTTATCAAAAAGCCGCGGGAACCGGTCGTTTTCGCGCGGTATTCGTTATGTTTGCAGTTGGCGTGCCGAGGGCGCAACGCGGCGGCCGAGCAGTCGTGAGCAGCCAGCCCCGATAATCAGTTGGAGGTGTGCCCATCCAGCCCGCAGGACCCGCATTTTCGACTGCCCCGTGGTACGGATATCGAGCGTGGCCGGGCACTCCACGACCTTCTCACCGCGGCGGTCCAGCTCGCAAACCAGCTCTGCAATCCCCACAAAGCCGTTGTGCCGAAGTGGAATATCCACCACGGCGCTCCGGCGGTAAGCGCGGAAGCAACTCGTATAGGTATGCAGCTTCTGGCGAAGGACCATTCGGTACAGACCGGAGGCGGCTTTGGAGAGTTTCAATCGCCAGGCGGGAACGTGATTGACTTTGCCCAGAGGGTGATAGGGGGAAGCAACCACCATCGCCACGTCCCCCGTGAGGAGCGGCAGCATATCGATAAGCTGGACTGGGTCATAGCTGCAGTCGGCGTCGATGGAGCAGACCGTTTCCGCGCCTGCCGCCCGGATGCCGGTGGATATTGCGGCAGCGATGCCCAGATTTCGTTCATGCCGCAGGATGCGGGCCGCGGGAAAATCCCGGAACACTTTTTCAAGTGCCTCGGCTGTCCCGTCGCTGCTGCCGTCGTCGACCAACAGGAACTCCGCTGCGTACATCGCCGGCAGAGCATTGCGCAGCCGCTCCAGATTCTGCCGGAGCTTGCCTACCGAATCCGCTTCGTTGAAGCACGGTACGATGACAGCCAGGGGCGTTGGCCTTTCAGCCGTTGGAGGCTCCTTCGTCAAGGGCTCGCAAACGCAGGTCGGGAGCATGGGATGAATTCAGAACTTGCTGATGGAAACTACCGCGGCTGACTCGGCACGGTTTCGCGGCGCGGCCGTGGCGGTGAACTGGCCTCCATCTCCGGTTCGTCTTCTTCTTCGGATGATATTTCTCGTCGCACGACCGGAGAGTATCGCCGCCGTTCCGCCAGCAGGGCGATGCCGATGCTCGCTAATAGGGCGGCCAGCACCGCCGCCGGAATGCCGACTTTCAAATCCGGGCTGATCGGTGTTTCCGAAAACGATGGTGGTTGGAGCAAGTTGATGCTGGAAATCTTGGCGGCTTCGACTTCGTCGTTAATGCGGGCCAGCTCGGTGTTTTCCGCATACTTCTTGTAATTGACGCTCGCCAGATCGAGTTCTCGCTGCAGACGGGCGATTTCGACTTCTTTGTCATTGAGCGATTCCAACCGTGATTTCCCTTCGGTGATTTTGGCCGTCAAATCCGTCACGGTTGCTTTCAGCGAGACGACTTGAGCGTCGCGGTCTTGCAGCGCCAGTTGCATCGCTCCAAATGCCGGGTTGCTGGCCAATGTCTTTTGGGTCTGCAGATCCTCTTCGTCGACGACCTTTTTCGCCGCCACGATTTGGCTGCGGACCTGCATCAAGAGGGGCGACGTGTCTGTCAGCTTCGACGCCAGATCCGCTTCCTTGAGCTGCAGGTCATAGAGCTTCTTCCGCATGTCCGCCTTGGGATCCACCGGCTGGTCGGTGATCTGGCTCGTTTCGACGAGCGGCTTGATGCCCCTGAGCATCTGCCGGCGGTGCGTGGCTTCCCCTTCCGCCGCTTTGAGCCCGTACTGGGCCTTGGCGAGTTCCCCTTCGAGCGTGGCGACGTGAATCAGGTGCAGTTCCCGCTGCTTCTCGAACGACGACAGCCCGCTCTCGTTTTTCAGCGTTCGCAACTGCTCTTCCAAGCCCGTAATCTGCTCCTTGAGCTTCGCTTTCTGAGACTCATAGAAAGGCTGCGAGCCGCGCGTCTGGTTGACGCGTGCATGCTCTTCCTGGGCAATCCGCAGCAGGCTTTCCAGCACTTTCGTGGCCAGTGTCGGGTCTTGAGCCTCATAGGAAAGCGTGACGATGCTGCTCTTCTTGGAAGTGAGAATTCTGACGTTTTTCGACATGCGCCGAATGGCTTTATCGCGCAGGCTGTAAACCTTGGCCGGGTTGAGATTCACGCTGTCGAGCGGAGCCAGATAGTCCCCTATGGATTTGGAGCCAGCCGCCTTCTCCAGAACGGCCTCCGGCGTGAGCTGATCGACCACTTTCTCCAGTAATGCTCGGCTCTGGAGCATCTCGGCGATGCCATTGATTTCGCTTTCGCGGGCGTCGGCCATCGTGACTGCCTGGCCGTTGGTCACGATGGGGTCCACGGTCACGCTTTCGCGGCCGGGACGGACGAACATTTTGGCCTCGGACTGATACAGCCGCTCCGCCGTCGCCAGCAAGGCCAGCCCGCCGGCCAGCACCAGCACAAACGCCAGCAGCATTTTTCCCTTATTCCGCCAGGCGAGCCCGGCGAGGGAGGGAGCAGATTGATAGACAGTGTCCATGGACGCAAACCAGAAATGTGCGCGGGGCGAACACCGCCTCGCAACTGCTAGACTAATTACCGGGCCAGCTGGTTTCCAGCTTTGCCGGTGCTAATCGGACCCGGCCGGAGCGAGGGAAAGTCACTTCGCGCGGCTGTGACGGTTACACCGGGAGGCAAGGATGATTCGATTGGGTTACACTTTGGCGACGACTCAAATTGCAAATCACCGAGGAGAAACTGGCATGTACGCACTGCGATGGCTGGGATTGTCCACTTTGGCCGCGCTACTTGTGCTAACTTCTGGCTTGGATTTCGCAAATGGTGAAGACGGCTTCTCGCCGCTGTTTGACGGCAAGACGCTTGCCGGCTGGGAGGGGAATGAAAAAGTCTTCCGTGTGGAAAAAGGGGCCATCGTCGGGGGCACGCTCGACCAGAAAATCGAGCACAACGAGTTCCTATGCACCACCAAAGAATATGGCGACTTCGAACTGCGGCTGAGGGCCAAACTGGTCGGCAAAGGTGACAATGCCGGCGTGCAATTCCGCAGCCAGCGGATTCCCAAGCACTTCGAGGTCATCGGCTATCAGTGCGACATGGGAAACGCTGCCGGCAAATCGATTTGGGGGGCGCTGTACGACGAATCCCGCCGCAAGAGATTCCTGGTCACTGGAGACCATGACAGGCTGACCAAAGTCCTGAAGCCCGATGACTTCAATGACCTCGTCATCCGCTGCGAAGGGGCGCACATTCAAATCTGGGTCAACGGCGAGAAGACCGTCGATTACAAGGAAGAGGAGAAGGACATCCCGCGAAAGGGAAAGTTCGCCGTGCAAATCCACGGCGGCGAGCCGGCCCAGGCGTCGTACAAAGAGATTCGGATCAAGGAGTTAAAGTAGGCTGCCACTCCGTGGCGAGCCATCAGGGTGGATGTCGCTCGGGGCAAGAGCCGGTTGCCGGTTCAGTATTGGCCCTGATGGCTCGCGAGAGGACTCGCAGCCTACTTTTCTTGTCGCAAAAACATGCCCAAACGCCCCTTCATCTACTTCGACATGGGAAACGTGCTCCTCACGTTCTCCCATCAAATCGCGGCCCGACAGACTGCGGAGCTTTGCGGCATTCCGGAGACGCTGGCGTGGCAGATCCTGTTTGACGAAGGGCTCCACTGGGAATATGAGCGAGGAGAACTAGCCGAAGCCGAATTCCTCAGCCGCTTCTGCCAGCGGGCTCGATCCGAAAGCAGCTTTGTAGCGCCGGATCCCCAGAAGTTCGATCTGGCCGCGAGCTCCATCTTCGAACTCAATACCCGAATTTTGCCCATCCTCTTCGGCTTGCGGAGCGCAGGGTACCGGCTCGGAGTGTTATCCAACACGTCGAGTGCCCATTGGCGATACTGCACAGGAAGGTTTTCCCTCCTGTTGGAACTGTTCCAGCGCCACGCTCTCAGCTACCAGATCGGCGCGATGAAGCCCTCCGCCGCGATTTACGACAAGGCCGCAGAAATTGCCGGAGTTTCCCCGCGGGAAATCCTGTTCTTCGATGACCGCCCCGAGAACATCACTGCCGCCGCAGCGCACGGCTGGGATGCTGTCCTCTTCACCACTCCCGCCGCAGCGGCAATGGACTTGGCCAAACGCGGGGTCGTCACTAATTATTGATGGTAGTCGGGCGGAGCGCAGTGAGAAAACCAGCGCCAAAACTCCTTGCCGTGGACAGCATCACTTACAATGAACCGTGTGAGGCAGACGGTTGGTGTCGAGCCAACGAGCACAGAGCCACGTACCCAAGTTCCCATGCCATTCACTCCCGACTCTCTGACTTTGTCGCGGCGAAAACTGATCCATCTGGGAGCATCGGCAATGGCGCTGGCAAGTTTGCGGCAATCCTCCGCAGTCGATGCCTCCCCCCAGTCCCCGAACGGGGCCGTAGCCACCAAGGGCATGGTCGCCTCCGTCCATCCGCTGGCGACCGATGCCGGCGTGGCAGCGCTCCAGCGCGGCGGTAATGCGGTCGATGCGGCGATTGCCACAGCTTTGACACTCGGTGTCGTCGACGGGCACAATTCAGGCATTGGCGGCGGCTGTTTCATCCTGCTGCGCCGAACCGACGGTCAATTCGTCGCGATCGATGGTCGCGAGACCGCGCCTGCGGCAGCGACGAGGGACATGTTTTTGAAAAACGGCGAGCCGCAGGGAGACTGGAGCGTGACCGGCCCGCTCGCGGTGGCAACGCCGGGCGCATTGGCGGCCTACAATCTGGCTTTGCAGAGCCACGGCAAATTGCCGCTCAAAGACTTGCTGAATTCGGCGGCGGAAATTGCCGAGAAAGGCTTCGCTCTCGACCGCATCTATGCCCGCAACCTCAAGTCGTCTCAAAAGAGCCTGGCAAAGTTCCCCGCCAGCGCCGCCTTGCTACTGAAGGAGGACGGCTCGCCGCGGCTCGAAGGGGAAATCGTCCAGCAGCCGGACCTGGCCCGCACCTATCGGCAGATTGCCGAGCAGGGCTGCGACTATTTTTACACGGGCCCGTTCGCCCATGCCGTCGGGAAATGGATGAAAGAGAATGGAGGACTCCTCACCGTCGATGACCTGGCCAAATACGAGCCGCTCCTTCGCCAGCCGCTCAAGTCGACGTACCGCGGCCGGACCATCGTCGGCTTTCCGCCCCCTAGTTCCGGCGGCGTGCATGTGGCGCAGATCCTGAACATCCTGGAAAACTTCGACCTGAAGAATATCTATCGGAAGAGCCCCGGCGAGCTCACGCACATCGTGGCCGAGGCCATGAAGCTCGCCTTTGCCGACCGGGCCTACTGGCTGGGCGATCCCGCGTTCGCTAAAGTCCCTCGAGGCCTGGTCGATAAGAAGTACGCCCAGGATCTCGCCGCGAAAATCAATCCCAACGAGGTCATCAAAGTCCCCAAGCAAGGTCAGCCGCCGGCCTGGCAAAGCGACGTCTTTGCCAAGCACACCACGCACATCGCCACGGCCGACGCGGCCGGCACCTGGGTCGCCATCACGCAGACGGTCAACACCAGCTTTGGATCGAAAGTGATCGTGCCGGGGACGGGCGTCTTCCTGAACAATGAGATGGACGACTTCTCCATCGCCCCCGGCAAGCCGAACGCCTTTGGCCTGGTCGGAGCGGAAGCCAACGCCGTCGAGCCGCTCAAGCGGCCTCTGTCCAGCATGAGTCCGACGATGATCCTGGAAGGAGATCAGCCAGTGATGACCCTCGGCGCAGCCGGCGGGCCGACAATCATCAGCCAGGTGCTGCTCGCCATCGTCCGCCACTTCGACCTCGGTCTGTCTTTGGAAGCAGCTTTGCAAATGCCTCGGTTCCACCACCAGTGGTACCCCGACGAACTGCGACTGGAGTCCTCCACCCCCGCGGAGTTGCAAAAGGACCTCGCGACCCGCGGTCACAACCTTAAGACCGTATCGGCCATCGGCACCGCTCAGGGAATAATTTGGGACCAAAAGACGAAACAGTTCCGCGGAGCCCACGACCCGCGCGTACCGGGGAAGGCGGCAGGGATTTAACACCATGACTTGCAATCACACTAGCCCGACGCGCCAGCGAGGGAGCGGGGCGTATTTCCCTTGCTGGCGCGTCCGGCTAGTGTTGTTGACAATCTTCTTCGCGACATCATCATCCCACGCCGCCGATCCTCCCGCCTCTCCCGCCGGCCGGTGGAAGCTGGAAACTGTCGTCCTCAAAAGCGGCAAGGAGCATCATGGACTGGTGCAGGCTCGCCGCGAGCCGGAAATCGACTTCGCCGAGATTGTGCAACGCCCCGGCAAGCCCATGTTTGCCATCATCCGCGGCATCGACGCCGCGCAAGTCGCCAAGACGGAGCTGCTGCCGCCGGCCGAGCACGCGGAGTTAGTCAAGAAGTTCCACGAATACCGCCACAAGGCCCTAATCGAAGCCGGCGAGATGGAGCAGGTGAAGCTGGCTCCCCGGGACGTCGATGGGCACGCCTATCAAAGCTATCGCGGCTCGTGGTTTACGCTCCTCAGCACGGCCGACGAGGAGTCGACCCGGCGGTGCGTCGTCCGGATGGAGCAAATCTTTCGGGCCTTCCGCACGCTCCTCCCCACGCGGCAGAAACGACAGGAGCTGACCATTTACCTCTACGCCTCGCTCGACGAGTATCGCCTACGGCTCCGCGGGCTCGACCTGAATCTGAATGCCCCGGCCATCTACTCCGTCCGCCATCGCCAGATTCTGGCCGGCGGCGAAATCGCCCACTATGCCCACCGCCTGGCGGAAGTGCGAAAGGAATCGGCCGACCTGGAAAAACAGTACGACAAGCTCGACCAGGATTTCGCGGTCAGCCTCGCCCGTCTCAGCGACGAGCTCCGCGCCAAGGGCTTTGGCAAGGATGAAATCAAAGAAGAGCTGCAACTCCGCAAGACCGACTGGAAGAACGAGCGGGCCGCGGTGATGGCCCGCCTGCACGAGCAGGGCCGCCGCAACCTGGCCCGCTTCAGCGAAGTCACCCGCGAGATGTTCGCCCGCCTCTATCACGAAGCCTTCCACGCCTACTTCGACAGCTACGTCTATCCGCAAGCCTCGCACCACGTCCCGGCCTGGCTGCACGAAGGGCTGGCCCAGGTCTTCGAAGGAGGGAAACTCGAAGGGGACTCCCTCCGCATCGATGCCCCCGACCGGGAACGCCTGAAACTGCTGCTGGCCGACCTCAATTCTGGCGATCCGCTGCCGCTCGCCCACCTGCTCGTGGCGGAAGAGCGGACCTTCGCCGGCGACCACGGAGGCCGGGCCAGTGAACGGCACTACCTTTACGCCTGGGGGCTCGCCTACTACCTCGTCACCGAGAAAAACCTCCTCGGCAGCAGCGCGCTCGACGAGTTCGTCTCTCCGCAGTCCGCCGAACTTTCTCCCACCGCCCGCCTCGAAACGCTCCTTCGCCAGCCGCTCGATAAGTTCGAGTCCCAGTGGCGGGAGAAGATTCAGAAGCTGGCTCCGCAAGGGAAGTAGCTTGCGGCCCGCCTTGGCGTCCGCCATCATTCACTAACCCGAAGCGCCAGCGAGGGAGTCTCCAATTCTTCAATCTGCAATCCCCAATCTTCAATTCCCATGCGTCTCCTCCTCTCCCTCACGCTCCTTCTCTCATTCTCTCTGTCTTCCCTCGCGGACGATGCTCCCAGGCCCGGCTTCCGCAGCAGCCTCTTCAACGGCAAGGACCTCGCCGGCTGGCACGTCACCGGCTGCAAGGCGGCGGTGGAAGATGGGAATCTGGTCATCCAGGAAGGGGACGGCTTCGTTCGGACCGATCATCGCTACACCGACTTCGTCCTGGAGCTCGATTGGAAAGCCCGCCGCGCGGAGAAGTACGACAGCGGCATCTACTTCCGCTCGGAGCTGCCGACGGACGGCAAGCCGTGGCCCAAGCAGTACCAGATCAACCTGTTGCAAGGAGGGGAAGGGAACTGCATCGGCGTCAAGGAAGCGACCTCCAAAGGGCTCATCAAGCCGGGCGACTGGAACCACTTCAAGCTGACGGTGATCGGAGACAAGGCCGAGATGGAGATCAACGGCAAACCGGCTTGGAAGGTAGATAGCGGCATCGAAGGGAAGGACGGCTACATCGGCATCCAGGTGGAAGTGGCTGGCGGCGGCCAGTTCGAGTTCAAAAACATCTTCGTCACCGAACTCGGCCACGAAGAAGTCTTCAATGGCAAGGACCTTGCCGGCTGGGAAGGGGCGGGAGAGGACGCGGCCAAATGCTGGAAGGTCGAGGAGGGGCAAATCGTCTGTACCGGCCAGAAGGGCCCCTGGCTCCGGAGCCAGAAGGAATACGGCGACTTCAACCTCCGCCTCGACTACAAGCTGCGGCCTGGCGGCAACTCCGGCGTCTACGTCCGAGTCCCCGCCGACGGCAACCACCACGGCGACGGAGCCGGCGTGGAAATCCAGGTCCTCGACGACAAAGCCGAGCGCTACAAAGACCTCAAGCCGTACCAGTTCACCGGCTCGGTCTACGCCATCGCCCCCGCCAAGGAACACGTCAGCCGCGAAGCGGGCCAGTGGAACAGCCTGGAAATCGACGTGCAAGGAACCCGCTACCACATCATCCACAACGGCATCACCATTATCGACGCCAGCGACGCTGACTTCCCCGAAATCAAAGGCCGCCGTGCGAACGGCTTCCTCGGCTTGCAGAACCACAGCGAAGAAGTCTGGTACAAAAACCTCCGCCTCGGCCCGCCGATGCCGTAGTAGGCCAATCACTGTGGGAAGCGAGAGCCATGGATAATGCGAACCTATTCGATCATTTGGCGTCAACCGCGCACGCGGCGGACACATCGACTGAAATCGTCACTGCGCTCATACGTTCGTATTATCGAGAGATGGAAGCTGCCGAAGCGAAGTGGCGGGGAGGTCGGGAGAGCGAAGATATGTTCTCGGAGGTTGAACAGGCATTCCACAAATACTGGCTGCCCGGAACTCGATTTACAGAATACTGGCGTCCCTCTCTGGGGAATAATTACATCATCGTGAGTGACGATGATATTGTCGTATTCCAGGACATGCTGGGAAACTTTGTCGTCTTGGTTACCGCTGATAAACGCACGATGGCCTATCTGCTTTCCATCGTGCAAGACTCGCTAAAGATAGTGAATGCGTTTTTCAGGTAGGACGCGGAGACCGCAGAGAAAAACCCTCGGCTTTCAATCTGCTTGCGGAATACTTCGCCGCTGTGATGGCGAATCCGCCTCCATGAGCCGTTCCCCGAACTGGCAATGGTCCCTCCATTCCATGTTCGGACTCATCTCTGCCTGCGCGGTCCTGGCGATGTGGCTCCGCCTGCGGATGGCGTACCACGACCATCTGGGCTGGGACTCGATTCGGCCGCTGGGAGTTTTATCGCTCGGCTGCCTGGCCTGCTGGTTGGCGCGGATCTGCTGGCGGCGTCGTGCCACCCAACCCACTCTTCTGGCGATGGCCCTCCTTTTGTCCGCCATCGAGACCGTCTACGGCATATTAAACTTCTCCTACGCGCATAGCGGGTTACTGAGACCCGAGTACATTCGGTCGAGCTGCAACGCCTGCGCCGTCGTCAATTACGGATTTGTATTCGCAATGGCGCAAGCAGCAGTCATTGTCTTGCCGGTCGCCAGAGCTTCCGTTCACTCCCGCTGGTTCCTGTTGCTGGTGACGATCATCACGGTGAACCTTGCCCTGCTGATACTGCTCTGCAACCTGACCGCGCAATCCTTCCGTTTTCCCATAGTCGAAGCGAAGGCCAAGGCGCAAAGACGCCAAGGAGAGAGGGAAGTGGCTGACGGAGAGTTGCCGAATCATGGCTGCAGAATGACGAAGAATTCGAGTTTAACGGCACCTGTCATTCTGTTGTCATCTTTCTGCTCCGCCCTTTGTCCCTCCGGACCCTGGCGGTTTTGTGGTAGCATTCTTGCTGCGCGACCCACGAACAGGCAATCTGCCCTTGGTCGGAAGTCCACCATGACGACGCCATCCATTGCCCAGAAAAAGCCACCTCGCCGCTGGTTTGCACCGCGGTTTAGCTTGCGGATGCTGATGCTCGTGGTGACCGTGGCGGCCATTGGGTCGGCGGTTTGGTGGCGCTGGCCCATCACGATCCACAAAGTGATTCGCCAATCTCCTTTAATCGAGGAAACAACGACCTATCACCGCGGGCTGTGGGGCAACTTGATCAAACACGGCCTGTATCGCAGGACGATCGATGGGAAAATCGAGCGTGAAATGCACTTCCAGGAAGGAGAAGTCGGAGCTTGCGAATATCGCACGGGAAACACAGTGCTCGCTTATGAGTGGAAAAACCGCAAACTAATTTCCGCTCCGCATGGTCCCCGCGGGAGTCTGCTGATGCAACGGATGACGGACCGTTCGAACAAATTAGTCAAAGCTCTCGAGGCGGACGTGGATTTGGATTATCCCAAACCCCCCTTGAACGTGGTCATCGAAGACTTGCGCGAACGATTTGGATTGTGCCTGGCGTTGCGTTCGAGGCGAACGGAGGTTTACGAAGCGCCAATCATCGTGGATGTAAAGGGGTGGCCGATGCGGATGGGATTTGACGCCATTTTGTCGCCCCAGGGGCTGGTGCTCGACTACCGCTACGGCGTGCTTTGCATTGTCGATGCCGAAGGAGCCGCTGATTGGCAGGATTCCACGGGAGTGATGGAATTGAAGCCAGCACAGGGGACGCCGCTGGCCGAGCGGCTGGACATTCCCGCCAAGGTCACGCACATTGAGCTCCGGGATAACGCAGCTGGTGCACGGATCAGTGAAATACCGCCGACTGCCGTATTGAGAAATCTGGCTGTCGACCAGGATATTTCGGTGGAGCTGCGACTGGAGGAGAAGGACTGGGAGACACTCGAAGCTCGTGACGATCGGTTGTTTGGCTTGCCACCCGAAGTCATGAATTTCCGCGATTCACTCATTTCGGCACCCAGGAAACCGCTGCCGATCACGCTCCGCCAATTGCTCGGATTGATCTTGGACAAGGCCGAATTGCACTGCCACGAGAAGAATGGTGTGCTAATCATCGAGCCGCCCATAACCGCAGCAAAGGTAAAGGTGCGGACTGCGTCCCCTTGAAGCAGTCTTTCTTGAGCCTAGTGCCGCCGTGTAAATTGTCTTAAAAAATACATTCTGACTTATTGACATGTGCCAACCGGCTGCATAGAATCTCTCCTACCGCGGGTGTGAATGAGAATGGATCGGTTTCGACATTCATCACTTGCCTGAAAACTGAAAACCCCTCAACCGAGGAGGGGGTGGTGCAGAAGTCCCGACAGTCGTTTCTGTAAGTGGTTGTTTAACAAAGAGTTGTGGAATCCGGACTGCCGACTTTTGCACCACCATTTTTTTGAAACCCCTGTCCCCCGACCTTTACCCCTCCCATGAAGCTCCACTTTCTCGGCGCGAACCGGCAAGTCACCGGGTCGCGGTATGTGCTCGATGTGGCGGGGAAGCAGATCATGATTGACTGCGGCCTGTTTCAGGAGCGGCCCTATCTGGGACGGAACTGGAATCCTTGCCCGGTCGGAGCGAAGAATATCGATGTGATGCTGCTCACGCATGCCCATATCGACCATAGCGGCTTGATTCCGCGGTTTGTGAAAGAGGGGTTCCGCGGCAAAATTATTACCACGGAGCCGACGGTCGCCCTAGCGGACGTGATGCTCAGGGACTCCGCCCAGATTCAGGCCGAGGACGCGGAGTACAAGCGGAAACGGCATGCCCGCGAAGGTCGCAAGGCAAAGTACGCCGAAGAACCGCTCTACAGCGAGCAGGACGCCGTCGATGCGATCAAACTCCTCGCAGGGGTGAAATACAAAACGCAGGTTCAAGTCACCGATGCCGTCACAGCCGTCTTTCACGACGCTGGGCACATTCTCGGCTCCTCGATGATTGAGCTGGTGGCCAAGGAGAATGGCAAGGCGACACGGATCGTCTTCTCCGGCGACGTGGGACAATGGAACAAGCCCATCATTGAGGATCCAAGCCTGCTCGACCGGGCCGACTACGTGATCATGGAATCGACTTACGGCGACCGGCTGCACGAACAGGGAGGGGACATTGGCTCGCAGCTTGAAACCATCGTCAAAGAGACGCGGCTGCGCGGCGGTAACGTGGTGATTCCGACTTTCGCCACCGAGCGGGCCCAGGAGCTGATGTACTTTTTTGGCAAGCTCGTCCACGCCGGCCGCCTGCCGCTGATTAAGGTTTTTCTCGACAGCCCGATGGCCCTCGACATCAGCGCGGTATTCCTCAAATTCCAGGCGTACTTTGACGACGAGATGCGGCGGATGCTCACCTCCAGCACTCCGCCGCTGCAGTTTCCCGGCCTCACGATGTGCCGCACCGCCGATCAGTCGAAGGCCATCAACCACGTCCAAGAGCCGAGCATCATCATGTCTAGCAGCGGGATGTGCAACGCGGGGCGGATCAAGCACCACCTGAAGAACAACATCGAGCGGGCCGACAGCACCATCCTGTTCGTCGGCCATCAAGGGGACGGCACGCTCGGCTCGCAGATTCTTCGCGGCGACCGCGAGGTGCGGATCTTCAACCAGATGTACCGCGTGCGGGCCAAAATCGCTCAGATCTTCGGCTTCTCCGCCCATGCCGACAAAGCGGGCCTGCTCAAATGGCTGACGAGCTTCCAGCCCAAACCAAAAAACGTCTTCCTGACGCACGGCGACGAATCGTCCGCGATGAGTCTGGCCTCCCACATTGAAAAAGTCGTCGGCTGGCCCGCGCATGTGCCCCGTTATCAGGAGGTGGTGGAGTTGGGGTAGTCACGGCGCTGATTAAATGTTGTGAGTGACCGCCGCCAGGCGTATAAAGAAAGTGGGGAGCGGCAATGGTGCCGAAAGTTCCACTTCTTCAGAAAGGTGCAGAAATGGGAACCTTACGCCGCACGTGGCTCAAGCACGTTTCTCTCGGTGCCGGGTCGCTGCTCCTGAGTCCGGTGCTCGCTCAATTGCACGGGGGCGAAGAGCCAAAAAAACGCAAGCCCTGGCGAGTGGTATTCGTCATGCAAGCCAACGGCTTTCAGCCTTGGGCAGCGCAGCCGAAAGGCTTACCCATTGCCGAAGCGGGACCGGCGAAGACGGTCGATCTCCCGCTGGACGACTATGAGCTGTCGGAGGACATGGAGCCATTAAAGCCCTACAAGCGGCTGGTCACGATTATCCAGCGACTCCACGGAGCCGAGCTGCGTCCCAGCCATTCCGCCAGATTCGGCGCGCTTTCCGGCGTCCTCGGCCGTTCGGCCAAAGCCCAGACTATTGACGCGGCGCTCGCGAGATTGAATCCGGGCACTTACCCGCTCGTGAATCTGGGGGTCGCCACGGAGGACCGCCAAGCCGAAAATGGCATTGTGCGGGTTTGCTCGGCTTGGGGACCCGACCAGCCCATCGGTACGCAGCTCGATCCCAATCTGGCGTACAAGGCACTCTTCGGCGAAGCGGTGGCGAAAATCGACGAAGGGGGCCGGCTGATGGACTTGATTGGTGACGACGTGAAACGCGTGCAGAAAAACCTTTCGGCGGCGGAGCGGGAGCGATTCGCGTCCTATCTCGACGTGTTCGAAACGCTCGACCAGCGCCGCGAGCTCTTCCGCAAAGCCGAAGCTGCTCCCCCTTCCAGCGGAAGTGCCCCCAAGGTTGACGCCGGTTTCGCTTCCACTCTCGCGGCCAAGCGGCTGACGGCCCAGTTCGAGCTGGCCACTGCATCTTTGATTTGCGGGCTGACCAACGTGGTGACCATCGCATCCGGAGCATGTGGCGTCGAAGGCTACTTCGGCGGACTGGGAGTCGACGACCTGGAATTGCATCAGGTTGGTCACTTCGACGCTGGGAAGAGAACCTGGCAGTCGGTCTATACCATCATCCGCCGCTTCCACTTTCAGCTCATCGCGGGGCTCGTCGAACGCTTGAGCCAGGCCAGCGATCCTGACGGCAGGCCGCTGATGGAAAACACGCTCATTGTCTATACGAGTGACGGAGCGGATGCCCACCATTCCAAGGGGACGCAGTGGCCGTTTGTGCTCATCGGAAATATTGGCAGCGAGCTTCGCCCTGGACGCTTCCTGGAATTTCCAGCACTGGGCCAGCCCGGCAACCGACCGATCAATGCCCTGTATGCCACCCTGCTGCATGCCGTGGGGCAACCCCGCGCAAGCTTCAATCCAACTGCGGACGCCGCCAAACAAGAAGGATACGGCCCGCTGGCGGAACTGATGAGCTGAAAGTTCTAAAACCCGTTCGGCAGCGGCGCTGTAAAGCTCCTTGCGGGAAACTCCTCGGTCGCGGGCAATTCGAGCCGCTCCGCGTGGAGCAAGAGCCGCTGAATTTCGCCGGGCCGGGGGCCATACAGCCGGTCGCCCAGAATGGGGGCACTCAGATGGGCCAGATGAAGGCGCAATTGATGTGTGCGTCCCGTCTGGGGCCAAAGTCGCACTCGCTGTCTTCCGTTGGATTCGCTTTCGATGGAATAGCGAGTGACAGCCCGTTGTCCTCCGCGCTGAACAACCGTCATGCGATCGCGCCGCCCTGGATCGGGGCCCAGACGGACGTCGATAATTCCCTCCGGTTCAAGGCGATTGGGCATCGCCACGACCGCCACATACTCTTTGAAAATGGCGTGGCTCTTAAAGGCTGCATCCAAATACTTGTTGATCTCTCCCGGACGCGTCAACAGCACCACACCGGACGTATCCCGGTCTAGCCGATGAAACAGCACGATTTTCCCAAATCGCGCGCTTGCCAGATCAAGCAGGTTGGGGGTCCGGGAAAAGCGTTTGGGCTCACAGAGCAGGCCGGCGGGCTTGTTGATCGCAATGACGTCTGCCTCTTGAGCGATAACCCAAGCATCGTCGAATGTGTCGGGGGGAGGTGCCTTGGGCGAGGGAGCGCTGGCAATTTCCAGACGATCGCCATTCTGGACCTCCCAAGATGCCAGCCAAACCACTCGCCCATTCAGTTGAACCTTACCGGCGGCGATCAACCGCTTTACCGCTTGTCGTCCCCACAGCGGAAATTGATCGCGCAGCATCCGGTCAAGCCGAGTCGGTTTTGCCAGGCTCCGCGCCGTGAACACGGTCTTGATCGATTCCGCCATAACAAAAACAGCTTGCGAGTCCCATGGCAGCAACAAAAACTCCGTTCAGAAGTTACCAGATGCTCCACACAGCTGGAATCATACCCATCGGCTCCCCTACGGCACTCCGTGCAGCGTGAAATACGCCTCCGCGGGAAAGAACTCCGCATCAACCGGCGCGAGATTCTTGAGCTGAAACTCGTACACAAATCCGCCGGTCCGCAGGTCGGGCACCTTGACCATGACCTGGCGGCGGTCGGCTGACAATTCCACGAAATCGATCTTCTCAATCCGCCGGTCCACGTCCGGTCCCCCATAAGCCGGCGTGCTGATGCGGCGGTAAGACGAGATCGAGTAGTTGGCTACTTCCGCCGCTTTCTTGGCATCCACTTCGCGCAGAAAGTCGATGCTGAAGCCTCCCTTCACGGCCTTCACCTCCGCAATGCCACAGGTAAACTTCTCCGGCTCAAGCTTGATCTTCACAATCTCGCCGACGTTGTTCCCCGCTCCCCAGCCGCTCTCTCGGATGCTGCCGACGTAGAGCTCGCCGCGCGGCGACACGGCGCAAACAATCGGCCCCAAAAATCCCTTCTCCGGCGACGACGGCTCTTTGCTTAGCGGATACGCGCACCCCTGGTACGTATCGCCAATCTTCTGCAGCGACATCCGAATTAGCCGCCGCGTGTCGTATTCGCACCCCACGAGGTGCCCTTCCAACGGCCCGAAAGCGTCCTTTCCCTTCTCTCTCTTCAGTTTCTCTGGCGTATACAAAAAGCAAATCCCGTTGACGCTCCGCGTCCACGGATGCGGGATATTAATCGCCGGTTCGATGGTGGGGGGAATCTTGTAGTCCTTGTTCTTCTTGTCGTTCGCATTCACAAAGCCAAAGAACGCCCCTTTGCGAACATGGTTCAGCTCGTTGAACGGGTTGTAGTTTCCCTGATTGTCCGTGACAAACAGATCGCCGTCACGATTGACGGCGAGGCCCATGGGGAAGCGATGGCCGGTGGAGAGAGGCTCAATCGTGAATCGTTGGCGGTCGTCGAAGTTCTTTGGTTTGGGATTTAGCTTGATGACGCTCCCGTGGAATTTGGCTCCGAGTGGAGTTCGCTCGTCTTGTTGGCAGGGGAGTCCCAGGTAGTATTCGCCGTTTTTAGCGGGAACTGGCCCCACCACCCAGTCGTGATAGTCAGGGGTACATCCCCAGCCAGATACCACCACTTTCGCGATGGAGACTTTCGGTTCCCTACCATAGGTCACTCGCAAAACACCAATCTTCGTGGCTACATCCATACTTGCGATGTCGTCCTCTGGTCCCTCTTCGCCAGCCACAATTCCATAGGGTGCGGACAATCCATCGGCACAAACGCGATAACTTGCCCTGCTTGGGAACATTGCTCGGTCATCAATGAGGTATACCTGCCCGGCAAGCGTACAAACGAGAAGCCTGCCATCCGGTCGCCACGCGAAACCCGTCGGTAGAAGATGAGCGGGGAGTTGGATGCGGAAAGCATTGAGACCGGGAGATGTTTCGACAAAGCCCTCATCCGCGAGCAATTCAGGAGGATTCTCCTGAAGGTATTTATCCACTGAGCTGTCCATCGAATAGTGCAATTCGACGGTCGCAGATCTTGCGATGTCCGGTTTCTCTTCTACCGATTTCACTGGCAGCTCAATAGTGCCATCTGCAAGAATTGAAACGCTGTGCGGTGTAGGCAAATTCGGATCATCTGGGTCGACGTGCAGTTCAATTCTCATTCCCGAAGGGAACAGCAGAGAGCGATTGTTTCTATCGATTCTGCAGTACTTCGCTGTTGCCTCATCAACCAGACGAAGTTTGACTGTTGACCCGATCGGAGCGTCCGCAACGGATAGCCTTCGCTGAAATCCTGTACGTGGCAATGCAATATCTTCAGTGACGCGGATTCCCTGAGTGATCCTGGGAAACCATTCCCGACCGCCTGCCTCCCCAGTAACTAGATGAACTTGATAGGCAAAAAAAACAGACCAGGGACTCATGGATGTGTCCTGCAATCTTCCTGTTCCTTCCACAAATCGTCTCATAAGCAGTGGCTTACCGTCCATTTCGATTGTCAACTCGTTTCCCTTTGGAAACGCGATAAGCGGCGGACTCCCAGGTTCCCAGAACCAACTCTTACCCTTGGTTCGCTGCCGGGCGGCGTCTCCCATCCACCAACTCGCCAAACGATTGGATTCCAGATCGAAGAGCACGTTGTGCCGATTCGGAGCACCAATCAGAATCGCATGAGAAAAGACTTCATCGCCAGATTTGACCAAGTCGGTAACTGCCATCATCCCATCCAGCGGTGTTGTGCCAGAAGCCCGCAGCACTCGAAACGGATTCGGCTCCGGCGGTTCAAAGCCGGGGGTGGAGAGGATGTGCCAGAGGGCGGCGAGTTGGGGGTCGAGCTTGGAATCGAGAACGCCGCGTACGGGGATTTGGACGCTGGGCATTTCCATCCGGGGAACGATGCGGGCGGGATTGCGGAGGAAGCGGTCGTACCACTCTTTTCGGATGCGTTTGTCGAGCGATGAAAGCGATGGGCCGCGGGCGTTGAGCGGCGCTTTGTCGGGAATGACTCTCCCCACCTGATGGCAGCTCGTGCAGCCGAAACCGTCCGTCGAAACCAGTCGATTGCCGGCGAGCGAGAAGGCGGCTTCCTCGGCAGGAGTTGGTTTCGTATTGGCGACATTTGGAAGCGGCGGGATGCGGTCGGTCTGGATGAAAAAATTTGTCAGCCGCTTCAGCTCTTGACCCGCAAGCGGGAAGCGGGGCATCCGGACGAGAAGATAGTCTCGCAGCGGCGGACCTTGGCGGCGGATCGTTGCGGCGAGCGCTTCGTCGGGGACTTTGTCCCCGATGCTGTTGAGCGACGGTGGAGTCATGGCTGGAACCGACGCGGACAGGTCCGGATGCTTGGTCGCGAGCGCGGCAAGTTTGTCCGCCAGTTTTTTGGGCAGGCTCGTGGAAACCGACTCAACCCCCTCCCGACCATGGCAGGCGAGGCAGTTGTTTTGGAGCAGGGCCAGGCGACCGGAGTCGATGCTTCTTGTCGATTTTTTCGCCCGCATCGCGGAAAAAAACTCCTGCAGCGACATCTGGTCCGCGACGGTCAGGGAATAGCCCAGATGAGCCGGACTGGTGTCGATTGCCGCCGCGCAAGATTTTTTCCAGTCGCTTTGTGCACCGAGCGGCCTGGCGGTGGAAGGAGCGGCGAGGTGGGGATCATTCGGCAGCGCGTGGCAGCTCGCGCAGCGATGCGTGGAGACGAGTTTGCGCCCCTTGGCGAGGAGATCGGCTTCCGGCTTTCCCGCGGGGACAGATTTTGCAGCCGAACCGAGCGCAGCGAGATAGTGCGAAAGGGATGTTCGCTCGTCCTCGGTCAGGTCAAAGACCGGCATCCGATGATCCGGATTGAGCTTCGCCGGGTCGGCCAGCCAGGTGCTGAAAAACAAAGCCGGCCGCTTGGACGCAATTTTGCTCAGGTCACCGCCGCCGAAGAGGCCCGACTCCCCCAGATCCTTCACTTGATGACAGGCCAGACAGCCCAGCGTGAGAAACAGCCGCTCTCCCGCGACAGCGGTGGGGGGATCTTTTGGCTTCTTGCCCGCGGTTTGCTCGTTCGGCTTCTCGGCAGAGGGACTTGCGAGCAAATAAGCCGCAATTGCCTTGGCATCGTCCGCGGAAAATCCGTAGGCGGGCATGCGGCGGTGGATCGAAGCCTGCTCTTGTCCCTGGCCACTCAGCCACTTTTGCAGCCAATCGCCATCGAGATTTCCGCCGAGATGCAGAAGGGACGGCGCGGGAAGCGGCTTAGGATCGTTTTCTTCCCGATGGCAAGCCGCACAGCGGAGTCCGGCGGCCAGAATTTCGCCCCGCTCGTAAGAATTCGCAACAGTTTCTTTCCGGTCGTGTACCAAATTTCGCGGCGGGACAGGTTCCAGACTAAATTGCGGCCCGGACCAGAACAGCGAAATGTGCGACGGGTCCTTTGTTTTCCAAAAGCGAACCTCCAGCTCGTGCCGGTCAAATTCCAGCGTTACCGTCTGCGAAAAGACCCAGCCCTTGGCCAACTGCCGCGAAATCACGACTTTTCCCGCGAGCTTCACCTCGACTTCACCGCTGGCGTGAAGTGCCAGGCGATAATCCCCCGCTCCTTGGGCAAACAGCTTGCCGCGCCATTGAGTCACAAAACTGTCGGCGGAAATTCTCTTGTCCGGGGAAGCATCGTCCCAATAAAAGACAATCGCTTCATCCAGCCGGCGGAACGAGTGCCCGGTGCTGTCCGAATAACTGGCCACCAGGCCTGGCAGATGCGGATTTTCCTCGTCCTCTTCCTGCGCGACCAGCAATCCAGCTGAAGAAAAGGCAGCTAGTAGCGCGGCCAGGAAAATTTTCAGGAAACGCACTGCGATGCCTCCTGCTGGGCAACTCAAGGTTGATCCGCAGATGACGCAGATTTCACGGATTCCCATCCGTGCGGTCCGTGTCATCCGTGGTTGATTCCTACATTCTATCCGCCCGCGCATAAAAAAACCCCTCACCTGGCTTTTGGCCAGACGAGGGGTTGTTGTAAAAGCCCCGGCAATACCTACTTTCGCGTTTGTTGCACTATCATCGGCTCGAAAAGCTTAACTACTGTGTTCGGGATGGGAACAGGTGTGGCCTTTCCGATATAGTCACCGGGAAGCACCGCGGCAGGCGGTTAAACCTGACGCGGCTAATCTGTTGTTGTGTCGATGGCGATTGAAACGTTCACGGTAATAATGCCGCAAAAGTATTCAACGTCTCTAACTTACTGGGCAGGCTGGAAGCCTACCCCACAAGTGTCTCTCAGGCGAAGAGCTATCTGTTGCCTGGGAGAGTGTTGAATATATGTGGCCAAGCGTTCGTCCATTAGTACCAGTTAGCTAAGCCCATTACTGGGCGTACACATCTGGCCTATCAACCTCGTAGTCTTCGAGGGGACTCTCGTGCTTAAAGCACAACGAAATCTGATCTTGGAGAGGGCTTCACGCTTAGATGCTT
>SXOA01000187.1 GCA_005778405.1 Planctomycetaceae bacterium | reverse complement strand
GAGGAATGCATGTCCCCCGACGACGAACTTTGCCTCTGCTTCCATGTGACGCAGCGGAAGGTTCTCAACTACCTTCGCATCGAAAAACCCAAACGCCCCGCGCAGCTTGCCGACTGCTACGGCGCGGGGACCGGCTGCGGTTGGTGCCGGCCCTACCTGGAGCGGCTCTTCGAGCAGGCCGTGCTGCGCGGCGAAACCACGGTCAACTTCCCCACGCCCGACGAGTACGCCAAAATGCGGAGCAAGTACGTTCACGAAACCGGCGCTGTCCCACCGCCAGGTGCAACACCGATCGATGACGAGCCAACTTGATAATCTTCTCGTCTTCAGTCGTTCAGAACGGTCGAGTCTCCGAACGTCAATTCGGGTCGCCAATCAATATGAACGCCGCCCAGTACTTGGTATGATCGAACGGCTTGAAGGTCTTGGCGGTAGCCGGATCGTCCGTTTTGGGAACAGCAACGATCGGCAACGCCTTTTGTCCTTTCCCGCGGACGACTCCCTTGGTCATATCGGCAGTCAATTTCAGGGCCTCGTCGGAAGGGAGGTTGCGGAGCCAGTTCTTGGCTTCGGCCAGCGCCCCGGCCTTGCCCATCGGCTTCTCCAAGCCCGGCCGTTTGCCAAGCAGGTTCTGATAGAAGCGGTCCATCAGGAGCGTGGTCGCCGTGTCGTCCACTTTCCAAAGTGACAGACAGACCGACCGCGCTCCCGCGGTCAGAAATGCCTGGGCAAATCCGAGCGGACCGTCACCGCCCCCTTGCCGACCGACCGCTGTTTCGCAAGCGGAAAGCGTGACCAACTCGGCGTCGAGTTTCCAGAATTCCAGCACCTCAGCTGCCGAGAGTTGTCCGTTGAGGAACGGCTCTCCCGCTCGCGGCAAGGGATCCTTGGGCAACGTGTCCTGTGCCAGGATGAGAGCCGACTCAAAGGCCCGCACGTTGTTCCCTTCGCCGTGCGTAGCGAAGTGCAAGTAGCGGTACTTCTTCAAGTCACCGGCCTGTCGCATCGCTTCCAGCTTTTGCTCACTTGCGGCACTGTCGGCCAGCACCGTTGCATTTGTTCCAATCAATTGTCCAATTCGGCTCGCCTCGACCCGCGTGCCGGGAAGGTCTCCCCAGTCTCCGCCGCGAAGGGCGAGTAGCATCGCATTGCTCTTGCGGCGATTGGCGATGGCGAATGGGGCCGGGTCCTTTTCGAGTAGGACGCCCAGCTTGCCAGGAGCCACGTCGCGGACGAATGGTTTCTCGGCATCCTCGCGCCAGACGGTTACGGGAATCGTCTTGGCGGCAGCGTTGGCCGCAACTGCCTCCTTCAGCTTGTCGACATCAGTCAGTTCGGTATCGCCATACTTCAGCAGCACGTCCCCCGCCTTGATTTGTGCCGCGGACGCTCCGCCTCCGGGAACCACCTGGGTAATGAGCAAACCGCCGGGGGGAAGTGACGAAGGACGTATTGGTTGGTTAGCGGAGTCGGCAAAAACCGGGTCCGCGACAGCAAGCAGCGCATCACCCGCTGGTTGGGCTTGCTCCTTGAGCCGAGCCAGGAAGGTGCCCGAGGGGACGTAGCTGATCGTGAAATCCGAGGTCAACGCCTCGATGGGAACGCCAGCCATATTGTTGACCGGAACCACGTAGAGCGTCTTCACACCGCGGAGGTGTTTCATCAGTGGGGCCATACGCTGTTCGTAAACCTGTTTCGCGATTGAGGCTACGTCGGATGACGACTCGTTACTGACGAGCATGTTTCGTAGTTTGACGGAGAGACTCTCTTCGTCCTTCGTCCACTGGCTCATGCGACCACTACCTGGCAGACGCTCCCACTTCGGCTCCCCAGAGGGACGCACCACACATCCCCAGTGTTCCTGCAGTAAACCGCTCTTGTCACTCTCATCGACCCAAATCATGAGGGCACTCTCGGCGGGCAAGGCCGCCAGAATCGCTTCGGAAGCCGCTACTTCCCGCTGACTTACGCGCACCGCGATTTCTGCCAGCTTTGTTCCCGCCCGCTGACGTTGGGCGATCAAATCCTCGAGTTGCTTCAATTCACCATCGGAGCGAGTGGATTTTGTGGCCAGTACCAGGATTTGCGATTGAGCGTCGTTCAGTTCGTTCCGCCACCTTAATTGGTCCACCGATTCCACGGACGTGAGTGCTGTCGGAAGTTGTGCGGCATGCTGGTCAAGCAGTCCACGGGCCAAGGTCATCTCCGTTGCCTCCCAGGCAGCAGTGGGCTTGGTGTCCGCCAGAATTGCAGCGAGCAGGCCCCGCGGATTGATAGTTTCCAGTGCGGCTCGATCAAGGTTCTTTGCGCCCGCCTGTCGACTCGCCTCGTGGGCGTGAATCGCCCGACCGAGGCTAACTAGAGCCTCGGAATCTTTGCTAAGTGCGTGCAAGTTGAACGCTTCATTGCTATAGCCATCGGCAGTCTCGGGATGCTCTTCACCGAGCACCTTGCGGCGAATATCCAGCGCTTTCCGATAGAGTGGCTGGGCCTCGGCGAATTGCGCCTGCGCACCCAGGTTAATCGCCACGTTACCGTAGCCAGTCGCGGTACTCGGATGTTCCTCTCCGAGGATCCTGCGGTTAATTTCCAGAGCTTTCTGATACAGGGGCTGAGCCTCCGCATACTTCTCTCGCCCGCTCAGAATAGACGCCAGATTGTTGTAGCCTCTGGCGGTGTCGGGGTGGTCATCGCCAAACAACTTGAGGCAAATATCGAGGGCTTTCTGGTGCAGTCGTTGGGCCTCCGCATCGTTCCCCTGCGAGTTCAGAGTAGCCGCCAAATTGGTGTAGTTGAGGGCGGTGCTCGGGTGTTCCTCCCCGAGCATTCTGCGGCGAATGTCGAGGGCCATTCGATACAATGGCTCAGCTTCCGCATACTTCGCCTGCGCATCCAAGATGGCGGCTAGATTGCTGTAGCCTCTGGCGGTGTCGGGGTGTTCTTCGCCGAGAGCTTTTCGGTAAATGTCAAGTGACTTCTGGAAGAGTGGCTGGGCCTCGGCATATTTCCCTTGAGCGTGCAGATTGGCCGCAATGTTGCCATATCTGGTGGCGGTTGTGGCGTGTTCCTCGCCGAGCGACTTACGACAAATGTCAAGGGCCTTTTGCTTTAATGGCAGGGCCTCGGCGTACCTCGCCTGCGAATCCAGGTTGGTTCCCAGATTGTTGTAGGACACGGCGGTGTCGGGGTGTTCCTCCCCGAGTGCCTTGCGGCGAATGTCGAGGGCCTTCTGAAAAAGTGGCTGGGCCTCCACATACCTTCCTTGGGCCAGGAGGCTAGCTGCCATGTTGTTGTAGCACCGTGCGATGGTCGGGTGATCTTCTCCCAAAGTTCCGCGCCAGATGTCGAGGGCTTTCTGAAACAGCGGCTGCGCCTCGGCGTACCTGGCCTGCGCATAGAGATTACTCGCAAGATTGTTGTATCCAGCGGCGGTAGAAGGATGGCTTTCTCCGAGAACTCTGCGGCGTATTCCAACAGCCTTCTCGTACCACGGTTGCGCCTCGGTAAACTTCCCTTGGTCGTCGAGGTTGGACGCCATGTTGTTGTAGCTATCGGCTGTACGAGAGTGTTCCTCACCCAGCACCTTACGCCGGATATCGAGGGCCTTTTGGTAGAGTGGGTGAGCCTCGGCATGCTTTCCCTGATCCTGGAGGTTGGACGCTACATTATTGTAGCTATCAGCGGTGGAAGAGTGATCTTCGCCGAGCGCCTTGCGGCGAATGTCGAGGGCTTTCTCCAGGAGGGGATGGGCCTCAGCGTACTTCGCTTGCGCACACAGGTTCATCGCCAAATTGTTGTAGCCACTGGCGGTGTCGGGGTGTTCTTCCCCAAGAACCTCTCGGCGAATGTCGAGGGACTTCTGGTACAGCAGCCGAGCCTCGGCGTACTTTGCCTGAGCGTTGAGGTTGCCCGCCACATTGTTGTAGCTGTCGGCGGTGAAGCGGTGTCTTTCGCCGAGCGCTTTGCGGCGGATGTCGAGGGCCTTCTGGAGCAACGGCAACGATTCGGCGAACTTTCCTTGACTGTCCAGACTGGACGCTAGATTGTTGTAGCTATCGGCGGTGTCGGGGTGTTCTTCGCCGAACACCTTGCGGCGGATGTCTAGTGCCTTCTGGTGCAAGGGCATCGCCTGCACGTGCTTTGCTTGAGCACCGAGATTGGACGCCACGTTGTTGTAGCTATCAGCGGTCGAAGGGTGTTCTTCGCCCAGCACTTTGCGGCGGATGTCAAGACCCTTCTGGTAAAGCGGGTGCGCTTCGGCGTGCTTTGCTTGATCCTGGAGAATGGACGCCAAATTGTTATAACTTGCGCCGGTGGAAGGGTGTTCCTCGCCGAGAACTTTGCGGCGGATTTCCAGGGCTTTTTGATACAGAAGCAGCGATTCGGAATTCTTTCCAAGCAGGTTCAAGTTATGGGCCAAGTTGTTATAGCAACTAGCAGTGTCGGGGTGCGTCTCACCGAGGGTCTGTTCACACCACCGACGATATTCTTGCCATAGCGGCTGAGCGTTGGCGAGTTGCTCTTTCCCATCCAGTCGCCTAGCCTCTTGTGCCCCCAGGAGCGCCTTACGCCAGCCTGCACGCTTCTCAGGAGTTAATGCGGCAATCTTGTTCTGAGCATCACGAAACCACTGCAGGTCCACAGTTTCCCAATGGTCCGCTCCTTGCGATGATTTCCGCAGAGACAGTAATTCGTCGGTCGCCCGGCTCGCCCCAGCATAGTCATCGGCGTCCTCAAGCTCCTCGATCTTCTGCTGAAGTTCCGCCGCTTTGTTCGCGTCCTCCCTCGTGAGCTTTCTCTCATGCTGCGGCTTTTCTAAATCGACCGCAGCGTCCTCGGCCAACAGTATCGGGGCCGATAGGATGAGCCCCGCCAGAAGGAATCGCCACATGAGATAGCCCTTCATCGCCGTTAATTAGAGTTAGGTTTCTCAGCTCAATTCGGGTCGCCAATCAATATAAACGCCGCCCAATACTTAGGATGATCGAACGGCTTGAAGGTCTTGGCGGCAGCCGGATCGTCCGTTTTGGGAACAGCAGCAACCGGAAGGGCCTTTTGCCCCTTCCCGCGGACGACTCCCTTGGTCATATCGGCCGTCAATTTCAGGGCCTCGTCGGAGAAGAGGTTTCGGAGCCAGTTCTTGGCCTCCGCCAGGGCCGCGGCCTTGCCCATCGGCTTATCCAGGCCCGGCCGTTTTCCGAGCAGATTCTGATAAAACCGATCCATAAGCAGCGTGGTCGCGATGTCGTCCACTTTCCAGAGCGACAAGCAGACCGCCCGCGAACCGGCGGTGAGGAACGCCTGCGCAAAACCGAGTTGACCGTCGCCACCCCCTTCCCTTCCCGTCGCCGTTTCGCAAGCGGAAAGTGTGACGAGCTCCGCGTGAAGGTCCCAGCATTCCAATACTTCGCTCGCCGAGACCTGCCCGTTGATCAGCGGCTTGCCAGGTTGACGCATGGGATCCTTGGGCAAGTTGTCTTGGGCCAAAATGATCGTCGAATCAAATGCCCGCACGTTGTTCCCTTCTCCATGCGTCGCGAAGTGGAGATAGCGATACTTGGTGAGTTCGCCTGCCAGGCGCAGCGACTCTAACTCCTGCTCGCTGGCGCTGGTATCGGTCAGCACCCTGGCGCGCTCGCCAAAGAGCTTGCTTATTCGGTCCGCCTCGATGCGCGTGCCGGGCAATTCATTCCACACACCTCCCCGCTCCGCGAGCATCACATTCAGCTTGCCGGGAGCAACGTCGAGAACGAGCGGTTTGTCAGCACCCGCTTTCCAGACCGTCAATGCATTGGACTTCGCGGAGGCGTGTTCGGCCACGGATTTTTGAAGCACTTCAATCGTGGTCAACTCGACATCGCGATACTTTAGAAGCAGGTCTCCTGCTTTCAGTTTTGCCTGATCGGCGAGCCCGCCGAGGATGACCTGTGTAATGAGCAGGCCGCTCGGGGGAGGCGAGGTGGCGGACCTGGTTTCCGCTTCACCGGGTTCAAAAACGGGGTCGGCAAGCGCCAGCATTGCCGTTCCGCTGGAAAGGGATTGTTCTTTCAGGCGGGCCAAAAAGGTGCCCGAAGGAACATAGCTGACGGTGTACTCGTTTGTCAGCACTTCCACGGGAAGCTTCGCCATTGTCGCGACCGGGACCACGTAGAGAGACTTGACGCCAGCGAGATGTCTCCGCAATGGAGCGATTCGCTGGGCATGCAAGCGCTCGGCAAGCGAGGCAATTTCTCCGGGAGAACCATTTCGAGCGATTGCCCCCCGCAATTGGGTAACAAGGTCAATGTCCGTATCAGTCCACTGACCGTCCGGTCCCGAGCCGGGAAGCCTTTCCCAGTGAGGAGAGCCCGAATTTCGCACGATACAGCCCCAGTGTTCCTCCACTTTGCCTTCGTCCAGCCAGACAACGAGGGCTGCGTCCGCCGGAAGAGCCGCTTGGATTTTCTCGGTGGGTGCTATTTCCCTTTGGCTCGCGCGAACCGCCAGCACCGCCAAACGCTGTTCCAGTTCCTTGCGCTCGGTAATGAGTTGGTCGAGCCGTTTCGAGCTGGCTTCCGAGCCGCGCGAACTTGCCAGCAGAGAAACGATCTCCTTTTGCAGCGCGACGATCGCTTGTTGCCATTTTTCCTGGTCTGCCTGCTCCTCGGGAGCGAGCACCCTGGTCTTGCGCAGCGCCTGCTGATCAAGCAGCCCTCTCGCCAACGTTAATTCGGTGTTTAGCCAGGCTTCTTCTGGCTCGCTGGCCGCTTGAAGCATGGCAAGAGGCGGATAAGGATTGGGCATTCTCAGCGATGCTCTCGCAAGCCCTTTGGCGCCTGATAGGCGATTAGCCTCATACGCAAGGAGAGCTCGCCTCAGCGTCTCTTTGGCTTGGGCATATTCCTTGAGTCGATGCTGAAGTCCGGCCAGGTTGACGTATCCCATCGACGTATCGGGATGCAGCTCGCCGAAAAGCTCACAATGCAGGTCGAGAGCCTTTTGGTGGTTGGGCAGAGCTTCCGCATACTTTTTCTGTTCGGCCAGAACAGTGCCAAGGTTGCCGTAGCTGCGGGCGGTGTCGCGGTGTCTCTCGCCGAGAAACTCCCGGCGGATTTCGAGCGCCTTTTCCATCATCGGCCGCGCCTCGGTGTACTTGTTCTGGCCAAACAGGCAATAGCCCAAGTTGGTATAACTGTTCGCGGTGCGGGGATGCTTATCAGTGAACAAATCTCGGTTGAGGATTAGGGCCTTCTCGAAAAACGGCTGGGCTTCAGCGTGCTTCCCGTCGTCGCTCAAGTTCATCGCCAGGCTGTTGTAGGAATTCGCGGTGGCCAGGTGGCGTTCGCCAAACAAATCCAGGTTGAGATCCAGGGCTTTCTGCAGCAGGGGCTGAGCATCCGCGTATCTTCCCTGATCTTTCAGATTGATGCCGAGACTGTTGTAGCTTTCGGTCGTGTCGGCATTTCTCTCCCCAAGCACTTCACGACGAATGTCGAGGGCCATTTGAAACAGCGGCTGAGCTTCGGCGAATTTGCCCTGGTGCGTAATGCTCAGCGCCAGGGAATTGTAGGCCTCGCCAGTGTCGGCGTGTTTTTCGCCGTGCAGTTTCCGCTGAATGTCGAGCGCTTTCTGCAACAAGGGTTGGGCTTCGCCATATTTCGCCTGCTGGTCCAGATTCAGGCCAAGGTTGAGATAGGCAGTAGCCGTGGAAGGGTTCGTCTCGCCGTTTAGTTCCCGATAAAGTTCCAGAAAACTCTGGTAGTAGGGTTGGGCCTCGGCGTACTTGGCCTGGTTTTCTAGATTAATCGCAATCGAGTTGTAACTATTGGCCGTTTTGCTGTGTTTTTCTCCGTACAGCTTGCGGTTGATTTCGAGCTCCTTTTGAAACAACGTTAGCGCCTCGGTGTTCTTTCGCTGGTCTTCCAGGTTATCGGCGAGGAGCTCGTAGCTGTAAGCCGTATAGGGATGCACGTCTCCAACCAATTCACGATCGATGGCAAGCGCCTTCCGCAAGACCGACTCTGCTTCGGCGTACTTTCGCATCGCAGCCAAGGTCTTGGCCAGGCCCTTGTAAGTGCCCGCCGTCTGAGTATCTTTCTCGCCCAGAACCCTCTCGCATGAGCGACTCCATTCTTCCTTGAGCTTGAGAGCTTCGGCATATTTGCCCTGAGAGTGCAGTTTGCCAGCTTCGACGGCCCCTGCGCGGGCTTTCCACCAGGAGGCACGCTGCTCCGGGGGTAAAACGGCAATTTTTTGGACTTGCCCGAGCCACGACTTTGCCGAGGTGGTCTCCCAGTGATCCGCACCCTGGGCATTTGTCCGCAGCGTCAGTAACTCCTCCGCCGCTCGATTCGCGCCCTTGTAATCATCAGCTTCTTGCAACTCGCCGATTTTCTTGCCAAGCTCTTCCGCGCGTTTTGCTTGCTCCTCCGAAAGCACCCGCTCGTAGGGAGGCTTGGGGGTCGCGTCCTGGGCGCTGACACGGAATGTTAAACAGCAAAACATGCAAGCGACGATGGCGATTGCAAGACGATTCATGGTTGGTCTCACTTCAAGACAATTCAGACTTTCAATAGCAAAACTATCCTATAACCCCCGCCTCGGCACTTTCCCGAAGGGAGAGGGGGAGTCCTATTCCCGCACCCCAAACCCAATCCCGCGTATCGCGGCAGCGCCGGTGGATTGCTTGAGCCAGTCCACCAGGTCGGTCACCGGCTTTTTCTCCAGGGCGGCTACCCCTTTTCCGCGCGTGGCACGGTCGAGATTGCCAGGGGTAGCGGTTTCCAGCCAGTCGCCGTCATCCAGAAATACAGTGTTTTGCTGCATCCCTGCGGAGCGCCACGGCACACTCGCTTGCTTCGCCCGCCAATCCCGAAATGCCGGCAAGGGACTCTCCGAAGCAACGACCGCAAACAGCCATAACCCGGCCCCCTCGTTCAGCCCGTAGTCCACGCCGCGGCTGACGGAGGGATAGCGCGGGTGGTCGGTGAGGGGTGGGGAGACGGATTCATCCTCGGGAAAACAAACCTCCATCTCTCCATCCGCGCGAAAGGCAATCAGATACGCATAGGCCGGCCGCGACAGTTTGGCCTCGATGGTGACATGGTCCCGCAACTGGGCCGAAAAAGAGTCCCTTCCCAGAACTCCCCGGGGAATGGCCGTTTTGTCGTTCTGGTTGGCCAGGTGCTGGACGTCGAGCGACAGGACACGGAGCGGCTGTGGCGTGGGATTGACGTGATTGCTCACGGAAGAACCTGTGGGCGATCCAGATTCTGGTCCCGATGTTTCGGGCTGCGAGAAAATGAATTGCCATGCGACCAGCGCGAGAAGAGCGAGCCCGCCCCCGGCCACCAGCCCGCCGATGAGCCAATTCCGCAGCGGGTGGGCGGCTTCGCGCGGAGCCTGCACCGAATCGGTCGTAGAGTTTAACCAGGCCCTCAATTCGTCGGCCATGTCTTTGGCTGTCGCGTATCGTTCCGCGGCCCCCTTGGACATCGCCTTGAGGCAAATCCGTTCCAGCTCCTTCGGCAAATGGTCGTTCATTTGCCGCGGGGGCTTGGGGTCGCGGTGCTCGATCTCGTCCGATAACTGAGCGAACGAGTCGCCGCCGAACGGCAGCCGACCGGTGAGCATCTGGTAGAGGATGACTCCCAGCGACCAGATGTCGGAGCGGCCGTCCAGCCGGTGGACTTCGCCGCGGACTTGCTCGGGGGACATGTAGGGGACGGTTCCCGAGAGTTCGCCGGCGCGGAGGCGCTGGGCGCTTTCATGCACGGCCAGCCCGAAGTCGGCGACGTGTGGATTTCCGTGAGCATCGAGCAGGATGTTCGCCGGCTTCAGGTCCCGATGGACAAACCCCAGCCGATGAGCTTCGGCCACCGCCTCGGCGATGTCCGCCATGAGCTGCGCGGCCCGCTCGGGGCTGGGGGATTGCGATTTGAGAATCTGGTCGAGCGACGACCCCTCGATATAGGCCAGCGCGACAAACGGCAGGCCCTCGGCTGTCCGGCCAGCATCAAACACCGAGACAATCCCCGGATGCCGCAACCTGGCCACCGTACGTGCTTCGTCCAGGAATTGACGCAGTTCGTCGCCGTGGAATCGGTCGCGGCGGGGAACCTTGATCGCCACCTGGCGATCCAGCTCTTCGTCGTTCGCCAGGTAGACGGTCCCGAACGCACCCTGTCCAAGCACTTTCTGGATCAGGTACCGCCCAATCCTCTCACCCACTTGCGCCGGAGCCGCGTCCGAAGAAGAACCAGTGGTATGGGAGTGGGAGCTTGTCGTGATGGTTTCATTGGGGTCGGCACGGGGAATCAGCGAGGCTGTCTCAACGTCACCAGGCACGCCATTAGCGCACGCGAGGGAAGCGGCACCCTCTCCCGGTGGATCCAGAGGCTTATTGTTCAGGGACATGGCACACCAACCCTTTCGCCCAGATTCTAGAGCCCAGGGTTACGCGATGCAAGAAAGACGGCTCGCACGCCCGAAGTTGGTGGACCCAGCAAGGTGAGATGGACGTTCGTTGCGGACTTCTATGTTCTCGAACTCAATGGAGAACTGTGCGCCATGCGAACCCATAAAGATCCCGTGTCCAAATGCGGTTTGTGGATACTAACGCAGCCTAATGCCTTACCAGATGCGGGCTAGAAAACCCTGTTGGGTTTAATACTCCCCCTGATGCTCCGAGTTCCAGTGATACAGCCGCCGCGCCGAGCCGATCCGTTTGAACTCGCGGGGATTGGCGTCAAAACCAGCCTGCTGCAATAACTCTCCGAGCGCAGCAATATCCTCCGCCTGCAACGGCTCTTCTTGGGCGTCGGCGCCGAGGCTGTGGATTTTTCCGCGGACGTAGAGGACGGCTTCGTAAAGGGAGTCGCCGAGGCCGGGGCCGGCGTCGCCGCAGACGACGAGGCGGCCGGCTTGGGCCATGAAGGCGGAGACATGGCCGACGGAGCCGCCGACGACGATGTCGCACCCTTTCATGGAGATGCCGCAGCGGGAGGAGGCGTTCCCTTCGATGACGACGAGGCCGCCGTGGCCCGATGCCCCGGCACATTCCGAGGCGTTCCCTTTCACGCGGACCGTGCCCGACATGATGTTCTCCGCCACGCTCCAGCCGACGCTGCCGTGGACGGTGATGCGGGCTTGCTTGTTCATGCCGCCGATGAAGTACCCGGCGTGGCCGCGGATGTTAATCTCCACATCCGCATCGACGCCGACCGCCAGGTTGTGCATGCCGTTGGGATGCAGAATCTCGACGTGATGGAGGCCGGATTTCGGCAGCTCGTGATGGAGAAACTGGTTCAACTCGCGGACGCTGATCTTGGACAAGTCGAGTTGGTGAGCTGTCGGCTCCGCGAGGGCCTTTACACTTTCCATGAGTAAATCACCTCGGGGAGCGGCTCGAAGATGTTGGCGTTTTCGACTCCCGGCAAATGGGCCAGCGAGCGGAATTCAGAGGAGATGGCGACGTACTGGTCCGTCTCTGCCACCACCGCCGGCTTGCAAGCGAAGGCGTCCCGCACGAGAGTCATCTGGTCATTCGTCGCGATGAGGAGCGTGTAAAAGCCGTCGAGCTCCTGGAAGGCGGTGTGCAGGGCCTGGTCGAGCGTTTCCCCCTGCTGCATCCGCCATTCGATGAAGCGGCAGGCGGCTTCGGTGTCGTTGTCGGTTTCGAAGTGGAGCCCCTGGGCCTCCAGCTTGCGGCGGAGCATGTAGGGATTGGAGAGGGAGCCGTTGTGGACGAGGCAGAAATCCTCGCCGGCAGTGAAGGGGTGGGCGTGCTCGGGGGTGACGGCCGACTCGGTCGCCATTCGCGTGTGGCCGACGCAGTGGGAGCCGGCGAGCTCGCGGAAATGGTAGCGACGGGCAATGTCGCTCGGATGCCCTTCGTCTTTGTAAATGTCGATATGCCGGCCGACGGAGAGGAGGTGGGGCGAGGGATCGCATTCGGCCAGCCAGTTTTTCATGGCTGCCGGCTCGATGCTCGACACGAGGACGGCGTGGTTTTCGAGGGCCGTCATTTGTCCCGTCGCGCCGGTCTGCGTTTGAAAATTCTTCAGCAGGGCGTTCCAGTCGTACTTGCGATCGGGAATGAACAGGTTGAATCGCCGAAGTCCCGCACCGACGGGAGGCTCAAAGACGGCGAGGCCGGCGGAATCCGGGCCGCGTTCCGCCATGCAGTCAAACATCGGCGTCATCAGCCGCCCGAGGGAGGGCTGGTCTGACTTGTTTTTCATGAGGAGGCCGATGATGCCGCACATTTTGATTCTAAACCACGGATGACACGGAAAGCACGGATGAAAGACACTTGCCTCCCTTATCCGTGAACTCCGTGATATCCGTGGTTCTCCATTTCGATGTTTAGAAGAACTCCAAATACCGCGACACTTCCCAGTCGGAGACGTGCCGAGAGTATTCTACCCATTCCATTCGCTTGAGGCGGATGAATTCGCCGATGAAATCGCGGCCCAGCGTCTCGGCGAAGAGCGGGTCGGCTTCGAGGGCGAGCAGGGCCTCGTGCAAGGACTGAGGAAGGACTTTGATGCCTTTCGCGGCCAATTCCTCGGGCGTTGCGGTGTAGTGGTTGAAATTGTGCGGCTCACCGGGGTCCAGCTTGCGGTCGATGCCGTCGAGCCCGGCGGCAATGGCGGCTGCGGACGCGAGATAGGGGTTGGCACACGAATCGGTCAGCCGCAGCTCGACCCGGCCGAAGGGGATGCGGATCATCGACGTGCGGTTGTTGTCGCCGTAAGAGATGAATGCCGGAGCCCAAGTCGCACCGGAAAGGGATCGGCCAACGACCAGCCGCTTGTAGGAATTAACCGAGGGTGCATTCAAGGCCGTGAGTGCCGGAGCGTGGGCCAGCAGGCCTCCGAGGAAGTGATAAGCGAGTTTCGATAACCCCAAGCCGCGGCTGTCGGCTTTGTCGTAGAAGAGGTTGTGCCCTGGATTGTGCTTGTCGGCAATCGAGATGTGCATGTGCATCCCGCTGCCAGTCCGGTTGGAGAACGGCTTGGGCATGAACGTGCAGACGGCCCCGAGCTCGTGGGCAATTTCGCTGGCCGCCATCCGGAAGAGGATCAGCCGGTCGGAGGTAGTGAGGGCGTCGGAGTAGGTGAAGTTGATTTCGAACTGGCCGTTACCGTCCTCGTGGTCAATCTGATAGACGTCGATATCGACCTCGATCATGGCGGAGACGAGTTTTTCCAGAAAGACGCGGCTGCGGGAGAGGCCTTTGTAGTCGTAGCAGGGCTTATCGAGAGCGTCGCTCACATCGGCGGGACCGAACTTGCCGTCCGACCGGCGAGCGAGGAGCATGAACTCCGGCTCCATGCCAACGTTCATCACCCAGCCCCGTTCCGCGAGCCTTGCCGTTTGCTCAAGGAGAACCTGGCGAGTGTCGAACGGCCACGGTTCGCCGCGGACGCGGCCGTTGCAAACGATGCGGGCATAGCCCGGCTGCCAGGGGACGAGCGAAAGAGTCGAGAGATCGCCGACCGCCATGTAGTCGGGGTCGTGCGGCTCCTGGCCCAGGCCCCAAACGGCAAAGCCGGCGAAGCCCGCGCCCCCTTCGAGGATGTCCTGAAAATGGCTGGCGGGAACGGACTTCGTCTTGGCCACGCCGTGGATATCGACGAACTGAGCCAGGACGAACTTAATCTTGTGCTCGGAGAGGAAGGCGGACGCTTGTTCGGGAGTCATGGCTGATTGTCCTTACTCGCAAGTTCGGGAAAGAAGACAGCCGTGCCCACCGCTCCGCCATCCAGTTCCTTGGCAACCTCCAGGAGCGTGTGCCAAATATAAGTGCCGTAAGTTCCGTCCGTCCAGAGGCGAAAGACGGGGCGGCCCTTTAAGGTGGTTCGCAGCACCGAGCAGGTGACTCCAGCGATGGGAGTGAAGACCAAATCGCCATGCTGCTCGCCGATAAAGTCGTAGCTCGAAATGTGGCGGAACATCTCGCCGGCGCGAGAGCCGCTGATGACGAGGGAGGCATCCTGGCGGAGGACGGGGTAGACGCCCTCTTTGTAGGATGGGCTTCGTAGCCCGTCCGCCGCGGCCTGGGAAGGCCATCCTACGGGGCCGCTTTCCAGGAAGAACTCGCTGCCGCCGGTGCGGGCGATGAGGCCGCCGTTTTTCAGAGGAGCAACTTTCAGGAGGCCCTCGGGAATTGGAATGCCGAGGCTCTGCAAGTACGCCGCCGCGCCGGGGCCCTTGAGGACGATCCGCGGCAGAAAGCTGGCGTCGGCGAGGGCGAGAATCTTGGCGAGTTCGAGTTCCTTGGCGGGGTTGATCAGGTGGAGAAAAACAGGCATATCCTGGACGTCGCACCACTTTGCGTATGGATGCTCGTGCTGAATTGCGTCGTGCAGCGGGCTAAATTGTGGCTTGAACATTGGTGGATACGATCATTCGGATAGCTCGCGAGAGGACTCGCGGCCTACTTTTCTTGCCGCTCCCCTTGGGGATCGTAGAACGGGGTTGCAACGATGGTGGCGGTGACGAGTGAGCCGTCGTCGAGGCGAATTTGGAACGGAGTGCCAGGTTGAGCGCGGTCGGGGCTGACGAAGGCGAGGCCGATGACTTGATTCAGTGTCGGGCTACGAGTGATGGAGGTGACGCGACCGACGATTTCTTTGTTCTCGATGATCAGGTGACACTCTTTGGGAACTTTGGCTGCCGGCGTTTCGCCGGGGAGCGTGAAGCCGGCGAGGATGCGTTTGAGCGGGCGGGGGCGGATGATGCGGAGGCTGCGCTGGCCGATGAAGAAGGGTTTGTCGTCCTTAACGGCCCAAGCCATGTTGGCTTCGTAGGGGTTGGTCAGGCCGTCGGTATCCTGGCTGACGATGATGTGGGCTTTTTCGAGGCGGAGCACCCGCTGGGCTTCGACACCAAAGGGGCGAATGCCATGCGGCTGGCCAGTCATTTTGAGAGAGGACCAGACGTGAACTGCCTGACACGCCTGCATGTGGATTTCGCAGCCCCATTCGCCAACGAAGCCGACGCGAAGGAAGCGGGCGGGCGCTCCGGCGATGGTTCCCTCGCGGACCGCCATATACGGAAACACGGCTGTCGAAAGATCGAAGTCGCAGAGTCCTTGCAGAATCTCCCGCGCCTTGGGACCGGCAACGTTGACGCCGCCGCGAGCGCCGGTGGCGCTGGCGAGAACGACTTGCAGACCCCAGATCTGTGCCCAGCGCTGCATTTCGCGATAAACGGCTCCGGCGGCGCTCGTGGTGGTGGTGACGTAGAAGCGGTCATCGGCCAGGCGGGCGACGAGGCCGTCGTCAATGATGACACCCGATTCGTCGCACATCAGGCCGTAGCGGGCGGTGCCGGGCTTCATCTTGGCGAAGCGGCCGGTGTAGATCCGCTCGATGAATTCGCCGGCGTCAGGACCGCTGATTTCAAGCTTGCCGAGCGTGCCAACGTCGATCATTCCCGCGGCTGTGCGGACAGCCGTGACCTCTGCCGCAATTGCTTCCTGCGGGCTGACGCTTGGTCGAGCGTAGTAGGATGGCCGTTTCCAGTCACCCGCGTACATGAACACCGCTCCGAGAGCTTCATGCTGCCCTTCGATGGGCGTGCGGCGGTGCGGATGAAAGCCGCGGCCGGCGAGGTGGCCGAGCGAGACGGGATGGTAGAAGGGGCGGGCGGTCGTCACGCCGGTCTGCGGTACCGTTTGCCCTTTGACGTGAGCCAGGATGCGGATGGCGTTGATGTTGGCAAGCTTTCCCTGGCTCGTCCCCATGCCGAACGTCGAATACCGCTTCATCAGCTCGACCTGGTCAAAACCCTCCTGGGCAGCGTTGACGAAGTCCTTGTAGTGGACATCTTCGTCGAGATCGACGAAGCATTTGGTTTTGGGATGCGGGAAGATGGGGTAGGGATGAGTCGGCGATTGCTTCGGCCGCTCGGGATCCGCTGGAATTTGCTCGATCGACTTGCCAAGGAACGCAGCCGCCGCCAGTCCCGCGCGGCTGCCATCGGCAGCTTCCTGCTCGAAACCGTAGACTCCATTGAGCCTGCCAGCGGCGAAGAGTCCGGCAGGCGCGGATTTGGGAATGAACTGCTGTAAATCCTCGGACCATGCCATCCGTCCGCCAGCCTGGTAGAAAAGGCCGTCCGCCGGGGCGAAGCCGACGCTCATGGCGAGACCATCGCAGGGGATGTCGATGTTGGCGGACGGCTTGGGCTGGCCATGGGAGTCTAGCGGGCTGACTTGTACGCTTTGAATCCCTTGCATGCCACGGCTGGGGGTGGCAAAAGTGACAGCATGGCCAATGTGGATGGATATGCCAGCTTGCTTCACGTTAGCGGCAACGGAGCCGTCTGTGGTCGTCGCTCGGAGGTCGATGACGGCTGCCACTTTAACGCCGGCTTGCTGCAAATCGAGTGCGGCGCGATAGCCATAGTCATTTGCCGTCAAAACGACACCTCGTCGGAATGGCTTTACGGCGAATTGATGGATCAGTCGCTGGGCCGCGGTGGCCAGCATCACGCCGGGCAGGTCGTTGTTGCCAAAGACGGCCGGCTGCTCGACGGCTCCGGTTGCCAACACGACGGCGCGGGCTCGCATTTTGGTCAGCCGCTCTTCATCGACGAGAGCAACCCAATGATCGGCGTAATAGCCGGCGGCGACCGTGGAGCAGCGGACATCGAGAGACGCGGCGGTTGCAGCGAGCACAGCCCACAACTTTGCGGCTGCGGCATCGCCATTCCACTGGTAGTTGAAACTCCCTCCTGGCCGCGGTTGCTCATCCACGACGACGACTTTCAGACCAAGCCCTGCCGCAGCAATAGCCGCTGACAATCCCGCTGACCCTGCTCCAATCACCAGCACGTCGCAAAAGTCATAAGCAGCGGGAAAATGCTCCCGCTCCCAATTGGCGTTCACCGCCCCCAGGCCGGCGATGTTCCTCATCCGCCGTTCATAGAAGGGAAACAGGCTCCTCGGGCTATGAAACGCCTTGTAATAAAAGCCGACCGGGAGAAACTTGCTGAACCAATCAACAATCTTCAGACGATCGCCCGCCAGGCCGCCGAAAGTGTTGACGGCGCGCAATTTCGCGCCAGCCCACAGCGGAGTTACATCGCCACGGATATTCGTATGTCGATCATCCTCCACCAGCACGTTCACATCGTGATTGGCCAGGCTGTAGATGCCCCGCGCCCGATGATACTTGAAGCTTCGCCCCAAGTGCCGTAGGCCGTTTGCGGCCAAAGCACTGGTGACGCTATCCCCCGCGAAGCCAGAGTAAGAATGCCCTTCAAATTGGAACTCCAGCGGCCGGCTGCGGTCGATCCATTCGCCGGGCTGCGGAGGAAGTCGCTCGGTCATGTTGCCTTCGTCTCCGTCGGCGATGCGTCGCGACTATGCAGATACGTCCGCACAAACTCGTCCTTCAGATTGTCACGTTCGGCGATGAACCATGTGCCGCTGGCGGTGTGATACCACCATTCCTTCCGCACTCCCGGTTCACCCTGGCGATTGAAGACGTAGTCGGCCCAAGCTTCATCCGTGATCGCCGCGGTATCGGGCATATCGCGAACCTCGCCACCGAACAGAAATTCGGAGAGCGGGCGGAGGCCGTTGATGGGACAGCGGAGGAGCTTCATCGAATGGCGGGCGTCACTCAGTACGGAAACTTGTCGTCAATCTTCGCTGCCGAAAGCTCCGCAAGGAAGGTCCCCAGCCGCTCGGCCAGCAGGTCCATCATCTTTTGGGCCTTTTCAGCCGAAGCCGCGTGGGGAAAGCCGCTGCCGGTATTGGTGGTGAGCAGATGCCAGGGGCGGGTGATGCCGACCCAGCCCCGGTTGATAGCGTCGAAGCGGGTTTTGGCGGTCCCGCCGGCGTCGCCGGTCAGCTTTCCGTCGGCCGTTTTGGCGACCAGGTGCGGAAAATAGGCCAGGCCGAAGGAAGTTTCCATTTCGCCGCCGTGATCGTCGGGGTGCTCATAAATGTTTTTATACTCGTCGCTGAGAACCGTGTACCAGTTGCAGAGAAAAATATGCCCGTCCACCTTGTCCGCGAGTTCCCGCAGCAGCGGCTTCATTTCGTTGCCGCCGTGGCTGTTGAGGAGCACGATTTTCCGCACGCCCGAGTTGATGCAGCACTTGATGAGGTCGGTGACAAAGCGGAACAGAGTGGTGGGATCCACGTTCATCGCCAGCGGCAAACGGTGCATGTTGGTCTCGGTGCCGTAAGGAACCGTCGGCAGCAGCACGACCTTCCCCCCTTTGTTATGAGCCGCCTCGCAGATTTTCTCACCGACGATGGTTCCCTCGAAGAGGTCGGTGCCGTAAGGGAGATGCAGATTGTGCGGCTCTGTTGCGCCGAGCGGCAGGACCGCCACCTCGTAGGGGTTGGTTTTGGTGTGAGCGTAGTTGGTCTCGGCGAGAATAAAAGGACGCATGAATATTTGCTGCTTTCGGATTTGAACCTTTACGGTTCGATCTGCTTCCCAATCGCTTCGAGTTGATAATCGCTGGGGAAGTCGCGAACGAGATAGCGTTCGGGATAGATGCCGGCGGGTTCCATGAGGTTGCCGACGACTTGCTGCACATGGTCCCAGGAGCCGCCGGCGACGATTTCGCCTTCCTTTTCTCCCTTGGGGCGGAAGAAGAAAATCGAGTCGGTTTGCGGGAGCATGATGTCGAGCCCTTCGGACCAGACGCTGTAGCTGGTGACCTGGCCAGAGGCTTTGTTCTGCATGGCATTGAACTGGGCAACATAAAGGCCGGCTTTGGAGGCGGAATGGACCTCGTCCAGCAGTTCCTTTTGGTCGTTGTATTCGGCCCCAATCGTCCGCAGCCGCAGCTCATGGAGTTTGTCGAATGACGCCGACGACCGGGGGGGCAGCCAGGGGATCCATTCATCCCCCTCGAGTCGCAGGGTCACAGTGCTAATGGGACGGGGCTTTTCGTAGGATTCCTCAGCGATCTTTGACAAGATAGATAGGCCGTGCTCATCTTCCGAGCCGGTCACAACCAAGGTGTCGCGGTTGGGAACCATCGCCACATAGTCGCCATTGACTTTGAAGCGGCGAATCAGGTCAAGCATTACCAGGCGCGAGGCATCGTAGTTGTCGCCGGTGGCCGAGGCGTAAACGCAGCTATCAAGGGTCGCGAAAGCGATTTCTCCCATCTGATCCAGGTTATGCCGGGCCGCTTCGACCGCTTCGTAGAACGTGACCTCCCAGTTGTCGAGATCGGTCTGACTGATGGTTCGCATGGCCGATGGCAGGTCGTAAACCAGCGACAGGGCCAAATGATCGCCGATGATCTGCTGGGGAACTTCCAGGGCGTCGTTCCCCCGGACCTTGGCTTGCAGGAGCACCGATTCCAAATAGAACCGGCTGCGAATCACCGGCAAGAGGTCCGGATGAATGTCGTCAAATTCCGCCGGCAGCTCGTAGCTCTTCGTCGAAACGCAGTTCCGCAGAAACCGGCGCAAAACGGGGTCACGCTCTGCCTTCTCCGCCCCGCAATACTCCTGAAAGATGTTTCCCAGGTTGATAAAGCCGTCGTCCGGGCGAGCAATTTGAAACCGCTCGGCGTTGTAATGGTACTGGCTGGCGGGGTCGATCTTTCGCAGTTCCGCCAGCACAATCTGGACAAACTTCTCCCGCGTCATGGGGCCGCCGGAAAAAAAGTCGAAAATTCCCATGGGAGCGGCGACATTGAATTCAGAGTATTGCGGCCTGCCCGCAATCTCCATTATGCCAGCGAGGAGCCAGTTTGAAACCGGGGTGCAGGTGACGCTTGCTCGCTGGGCACCTATCTCCGACAATAGACTCGTGCCAGGACGACTACATTTCAGGTGACCCATGAACCAGTTCAATCGCCGCCAGGTTTTGCAGGCCGCTTCCTTGGGACTTTTGGGGACCAGTGCCAGCGGGTGGTTCCCCGCCTTTGCCGACGATGTGCAAGCGAAATCGAAGAAGCGGCGGCACTGTGTGCTATTATGGATGACCGGCGGGCCGACGCAGACGGACACGTTCGACATGAAGCCTGGCCACGCCAACGGGGGAGAGTTCAAAGAGAAGGAGACCAAGGTCGCCGGGTTGAAGTTTAGCGAGCATCTCCCCAAGCTGGCCGCGATGGCCGACCAATTGGCGGTCATCCGCAGCCTGAGCACGAAAGAGGGGGACCACGGTCGCGGAACTTACCTGATGCGGACCGGACACCAGCCGCAGGGGCCGGTGAAGTATCCCAGCATCGCCTCGACCTTTTCCAAGGAACTTGGCGATGAAAACGACGCCGTGCCGCAGAACGTCAGCATCTCGCCTTATCGGGCTTTCAACCAGTCGGCTTTCGGGCCGGGATTTTTGGGTCCGAAGTTCGGCCCGCTCACTGTGGGAGCGACCGATTCCTTCCAGCCAAACCAGCCCGGCGCGGCAGGTACCGGCTATGCGGAGTTAAAGGTGGACGACCTGACGCCGCCGATAGGAGTCGCCAAGGAACAGTTCGAGGGCCGCCTGGAATTGTGGCGAGCCATGCAGTCGCGGTTCCTCGCCAGCCATCGGACACCGTCCCCCATCGCCCAGGACACCGTCTATCAACGGGCCATTAAGCTGATGAGCAGCGGGGCATCCAAAGCCTTCGACCTGACCGAAGAACCGGACAAAGTGCGAGAGGCTTATGGCAAAGGCCGCTTTGGCCAGGGCTGTCTGATGGCCCGCCGACTGATTGAGCAAGGGGTTTCCTTCGTCGAAGTCACGCTCGGCTCCTTCAACGGAAATGCCGGCTGGGATACGCATCAGCAGAACTTCACCGCGGTGAAGGCGCTCTCGGCCGAGCTTGACGCCGGGTGGGGGACGCTGATGCAAGAACTGGCCGACCGCGGCTTGCTCGAATCGACGACCTTCCTTTGGATGGGTGAATTCGGCCGCACACCGATCATCAACCCGCAAGGAGGACGCGACCACTTCCCAGCCGCTTGGAGCTGTGTCCTCGGCGGCGGCGGCATCAAGGGGGGACAAGCGTATGGCAAGACCAGCGACAGCGGCATGGAAGTGGCTGAAAACAAGGTGGACGTTGGCGATGTGCTCGCTACGCTCTCCTCCGCCCTCGGCGTCGATCCCGAGACGCAGAACATTTCCGACGTCGGCCGGCCGATTAAGATTGCGGAAGGAAAGGTCATCAAGGAGTTGGTGGCATAGCGGGTCGATTCGGCATGAGTCCCTTCGCCCACTCCCATTGGCAATACGGCGGTTGCTGAAAGATTTCCAGGTAGCTCGCCGGCAGCAGCTTCACTACATCCGCGAATTCCTGTTTATCGCTCGGAGTAATCTCCGTTTTCACTCCAGGCGTCCGGTTCTTGCTTCCCTGGAGTTGGATTTCCTTTCCCTGCCGTGGCAATTCCAGGAATTCGAGCAGCGACTGCACATTCGCCGCGTCATTCAGCTCAACAGGTGAATGGAGCGTGAAACAATCGTGCTCCTTGCCGTGCTTCCGCAAAAACTGCATCGCCCGGTTCTCAATCTCAATCCACTGCACGACATACCATTGAAAGCTGCTGAGCGGCTTGCTGGAAGCAGACTCGAAAATCGGCTCCAGCCCCGAGAGCGCCCAGCGGAAGTACGACTTGCCATCTCGACCGCGATAATTCCGCAGCGGCAACCGCCAGCGGTGGATGAGGTCCTCACGAATTGCTTCGCTCTTTGCGACGGAGAGCGGATTGCGGATCAGATGAACGAGCTTCATCTTTGGAAAGAACTCGATGGCGATATCCGCCCACGATTTCAAGAATGCATGATTCGTTTCGACATACCCCGCCGCGCGAGAATCCCCCTCAATCGCCCGCCGCTTCCGCTCCGCAACCATGCGCACTGCGGCTTCGTCCCCCACGGTATGGTCATAAATGGGCCGCCCGAACATCGACGGGTTCCAAAAGTACGGCTCATGCCGGCAGACCACGCCGCGCGTGTTCCGCCGCAGAATCTCGTAGAGAAAGTGCGTCCCGGACCTGCCGCTGGCCAGACAAAAGACGGTGGGGAATTCTGCCATAGGGCGCTTGCCGGGTTTATCGGGCTGCTGGGCAATAAGTATAATGACCAGCGCATCGTAAAGGGTCCGGAAGTCCCATCCCTCCGTGCCTTTGTGCCTCTGTGTGAGAAAATCCCCCCGTCCGCCCACTTCCGCTTCCCTGGAGTCCCAATGCGTTCTCAGATTCTCATCGGAGCTGTTTTCTGTCTTTACTCCTTGCTCACCCTGCTGCCTGGGAGCGCCGCTGATCCCGAAAAACTCTCGCCGGGCTCGCTGGTCCCCTCCTGGCCGCAGTGGCGCGGGCCGAACCGGGACGAGATTTCGCCTGATCGCGGGCTGCTCAAGGACTGGAACCAAAGGGCTCCGCAGCGGGTTTGGATTGCGGATGGAATGGGGCGAGGATATGCCGGGGTCTCACTCGCCGGCGGTAAGGTCTACACCACGGGAGATTTTCCCGATGGCCAGGCGGTCGTGGCCCTGAGCATCGATGGCAAGGTGCTGTGGTCGAAGAGAATGACCGAGGCCGCTCCCAAGCATAGCAAGGACGGCTCGCGCTGCACTCCAAGCATTGATGGCAACCTGCTCTTTGCCATCGCCTCTAGCGGGAAGATCGTTTGCCTCAAAGCGGACAGCGGCGAAGAAGTCTGGAGCCGCGACTTCAAGGAGTTTGGCGGGCAGATGATGTCCGGCTGGGGATTTTCGGAATCGCCGCTGGTCGATGGGGACCGTGTTCTGTGCACGCCCGGCGGCGCCGATGCAATGGTGGTGGCCTTGGACAAGCTGACCGGCAAGGACATCTGGAAATGCAAAGTCCCCGGGACGGATATTGGTCCCAAAGGAAAGGATGGCGCGGGCTATTCCGGTATCGTCATTTCCAATGGCGGGGGTGTGAAGCAATATGTACAGCTCATTGGCCGTGGCGTAGTTGGGGTGCGTGCCAGTGATGGCAAATACCTGTGGGGATACAACGGAGTTGCGAACAAGACCGCCAACATTTCGACGCCCCTAGTGAGCGGCGATTACATCTTCTGTTCCACCGGCTATCAAACCGGCTCGGCGTTGATCAAGCTCAGCCAGGATGGCGAAGGAGTCAAAGCGCAGGAGAAGTACTTCCTGGACGCCACCAAACTGCAGAATCATCATGGCGGTATGGTTCTCAAGGACGGGTACGTTTACTGCGGTCACAAGCACAACAACGGCCTCCCGATTTGCGTGGAACTCGCATCCGGCAAAGTCGTGTGGGGTGGCGAGGAACGCGGCCCCGGCAGCGGCTCCGCGGCCGTGACCTATGCCGATGGCAATCTGATCTTTCGCTATGAGAGCGGCGAGGTCGCCCTGATTGAAGCCAGCCCCTCCGGCTACAAGCTCAAGGGAAGCTTCAAACCCGAATTTATCGGCAGGGAAAAATGCTGGGCCCACCCCGTCGTCATCGGCGGCCGACTCTACTTGCGGGATCAGGACAAGCTCATGTGCTACGACGTGAGGGGATAAGGGGACAATATGCCTTCCGCGCCTCGTTGTTTACAGCAGATCAGCTGCCTGATCCTTATCGCGTTTGTGAATGGAGGTCAGGCCGCGGATACGCCTCCCCGGCCCAACGTCGTTATCATCCTGGCCGATGACCTCGGCTATAGCGACCTCGGCTGTTATGGAGGCGAGATTCAAACGCCGAATCTCGATGCACTTGCCAAGGGGGGCCTGAGGCTGACGCAGTTCTATAACACGGCTCGCTGCTGGCCGACGCGCGGAGCATTACTCACCGGCTACTATCCTCAGGCCATTCGCCGCGACGCTCTGCCGGGAATCAAAGGCGGGAGTGGCGGAATCAGACCGCCCTGGGCGAAGCTGCTGCCCGATATGCTCCGGCCGCTGGGCTACCGCTCCTACCATTCCGGCAAATGGCACATCGATGGCAAGCCGACCGCGAACGGCTTCGACCATTCCTATCTGTTGCAGGATGGTGGCCGGTTTTTCAGCCCGAAGAACCATTTGGAAGACGACAAGCCGCTGCCCCAGCCCGCTCCCGGCAGCGGCTATTATTCCACTACCGCCATCGCCGACCACGCCGTTAAGTGCCTGAAGGAACATTCCGCCCAACATGCGGACCAGCCGTTCTTCACCTTCGTGGCGTTCCTGTCCCCTCATTTTCCGTTGCACGCACTGCCCGAGGACATTGCCCGCTACAAGGACAAGTACAACGACGGCTGGGAAGTCGCGCGGCAGTCGAGGTGGGAACGGATTCAAAAGCTGGGACTGGTGAAAGGAAACTTATCGCCAGTCGAGCGCGAAGTTGGACCGCCCTACGACTTCCCGGAAGCCATCAAAAAGCTCGGCCCCGGCGAAGTGAACCGCCCTCTCGCTTGGAAAGACCTCACCCCCGAGCAGCAACACTTTCAAGCCGCCAAGATGGCCATCCATGCCGCGATGGTCGACCGGATGGACCGCGAGATCGGCCGCATTATTGCCCAGCTCGGGGAAATGAAGCAGCTCGATAACACGCTGCTGTTCTTCCTTTCCGACAACGGCGCGAGCGCCGAGATGATGGTCCGAGACGATGGTCACGACCCAGCCGCGGACCCCGGCTCCGCCAGGTCGCACCTTTGCCTCGGCCCCGGTTGGTCGAGTATGGCCAACACACCGTTCCGCCGGCACAAGACCTGGGTGCACGAAGGGGGCATTTCCACGCCCCTCATCGTCCACTGGCCGGCGGGCATCAAAGCGCGTGGCGAGCTGCGGCATGGCGCCGGTCACGTTGTGGATTTGGTTCCGACGATTCTCGAGATTGCACAGGCAGCATCTCCTTCGGCAAAAAAGGACGACACCAGGCCGGTGCTCCATGGCAAAAGTCTTGTTTCGCAGCTCACCAGCGACGAAAACGCCACTTCCCACTACCTTTGGTGGTCCCACGAAGGGAACCGGGCCTACCGCATTGGCAACTGGAAACTCGTCGCTGCCAAGAATCAGCCGTGGGAGCTCTACGATCTCTCTGGCGACCGGAGTGAGTCCGCGAACATGGCGGAGAAAAATCCGGACAATGTGGCCGAACTGGCCAAGCACTGGGAAGCAAAGCAAGCCGAGTTTCAGGCATTGGCAAAGCCATAAGCTTGGTACAGTCACAAGCACTGCAACTTCCGCACTGCTATCGCTGGTGTTTGGCTGCCTCGGGCATCGAGAGGCCTACTTCTTGACGACAAAGGGAATCACTGCGGTCTTGGGTCCCGTTTGCTTTGCCGTCTCTCCTTCCGCAAGCTCAAACGCTCTCCCGATGCGGTTTCCCGCCAGGTCTTCCAAAACTTTGTCGACTTCCAATGCGTAGTCGCCAGCGGGCCAAGGCTCCGCGGGAATGAACTCCCACTTCCGCTCTTCGTCAGACACCGCGACGCCGCCTACCACCAGTCGCCCCGAGTCGTTCAAAACGTGGACCTTATTCAAGAGTAAGGCATGATCCAGCGGCCGCGGGAATTTCACCACAAGCGGCAGCTTGGTATTGGCGGCCGGGGGCTCGATTCTCCACGCAGCCATATCGATGCCAACTTCCACGGGCTTCTCCACGGAAAACTTCTTGGTGAATCCTGACTTCAGCGGCTCACCGGTAGCGTCACTCCAGGCTGCATCGACGGAGAGCGTGTAACGATGTCCGAATTCCAGCACGGGCCCCACGTCTTCGCGCGGCTTGAGCCCGCGCTTGATTCGGCCCGGATCGATCAAGAGCGTGAGCCGAGTGCCGCTGGTGTCCCACAGCTCTTCGCCGAGCTCCAGGAACGGCAGTTCCACCGCCTCGCCATTTTCCTTGAGCAATTTCAGGTGCGTGTAGGCCTCCCCTTTGCTCATTGGCTGCGAAAAGTGCAGATAGAACCGGAGTTGATTTTCCGGCAGTTTGCCAGCGCTCGGAAAAATCTGCGTCAATACAGTTGCCGCCGTCCGCTTGGGAACCGGGAGGGCAATGTCCAGCGTCACTTCATTTTTGGGATCGCTTTTGAGCCCTTCGAGCACATCCGGCCGCAGAGTGGCGCGGTATCGGTTGCCCGGAAGGAGCGAAAACTGAGGAGTAAACCGGAGCGTGTCCTCATCGATGAAGAATTTTCCCAGCAGGGCCGGAAGATCGGCAGTCTGAGAAGCTCCCGTTTTCTCAACAACGTACACCGCCAATAGCTGGCCCAGGGCCTCTTCGCTCAGCTTTGCCAGCTTCTCCTCCGGCAACCCCGTGGCTGCAAACGCCACGGCATGACCGGATTTGTCACGCACAATCCGCAGCACTGGCTCCGCAACAGTAACGGGAGTGAATACCAACGAGCATACTACGGCGAATAGAGCGGCTCGAACCATAGTTGCGGCTCACAATCCACGGACATCAATTCAGCACGCCCACGCAATGCCGTGGGCGTGCCGTTCAGTTCTTATCCCACAGAACAGCATCACCATCCAAGGCTAGGGCAAATCGATTGTTTGCAGGTTGAATCCGCCGTCGGCCTTCACCAGCAATACCGCTTGCTTATCCCCCAGCTTGTCGAGCTGTTCGACACCCTTGAGTTCCGCTACGGTGTCGTACTTGAGGCCGGCAGTGCCGCTGATTCGCTCCGTGATGCCCGCCTGTTTCTCAATTCCCTCGGTGCCAACCTTCATTACGCCACGGGCGCTGTTGGCGATGAGCAAGTGGCTCTTGCCATTCTTTTCATAGGCAATGATGTCCAGCGGACGATTCTGGTTGCCGAGCTCCGCGATCGTGGTGCCGCGAACTTTGCTCCCTTCCTTGAGTTCCGAAATGGGGAAGCGCACGAGCGGCGTGCAGGTGTAGGCAGCCAAAAGCTGCGGCTCGCCACCAACATTGAATGGCACAAAAGTGCGAACCGGTGAGCGAGTTTCAAACGCGCCGTGAGCTCCGTGATAGATTTCCACGCTCGCCCCGGTGTCCGCCGATTGGAACGGCCAGGCGACCGAGCGGAGCTTGGAGGCAAACTCTTCATTCGACAGACCGGCAATGAACAACTTTCCTTCAAAATAGGCCAGGTCCGTGATCGACTCCGTGCGCAGGCTGTTGCCCCGCTTGTCCTTCTTGCCGGCGTCGGGAGCATTTCCCAAAGTCAGCTTGGCGAAACTTACTTTTTCCAGCGAGAGCGCAGAAATTTTTCCGTCGGCACCCGTGCGGACGATGACAGCTTGAGCATCGGGGCCCTTGCCGCGCGAGACGCTCAGGAACACGTTGCCGGTTCCAGGCTGAACCGCCAGATCGTTTATCGTGAGGTCGCCCGCCTTGGTTCCGAGAGCCGCGGCTACCTTGGCATCGATTCCGTCAACTTTCACTTCCTTCACGTCGGCCTTGGCGGGAGCATCCACACCAATGGCAAAAATCGCCCCGCCTTGCGGATCGGCGACAAACAACACGCCCGCTGGCCCGAACGTAATGGGCCCGGCCGATTTGAGGTCCGGTTTGCCCGCTTCTTTCAGCCCCGCATCCGCGGCCAGCCCCGTGGCGGCCAAGGCAACCGTGGCGATTGACGACCCCAGCATTGTCCAAAATCGAGCCATATCAGACTCCTCGCTACAAGAATAAGGAACAGAAACCCCCGGCCGCCCCCCGCGGCTCAGCGAATCGTTATCGTACTGGAGAATCAGAGTGGTAAGCAACTATCGCATCGATTTCAACTGTTTCCCAGCCAAGTCCGTTCCCTGAGCAGCAGGAGCACTCCATGAAAGACCGCCTCATCACGATTATCATCTCCGTGGCCACGACTTATGGTTTGCTGCAAATCACGCCGAAGCAGCCCAAGGAATTGGAGGTCGATCGGCTCATTGTCCGCAAGGAGCTGATCGTTTCGGACACGGGCAAGCCTTGGGAGGCTGGATATGAAGAGCACCAGATTCCCCGAGGCATCTATGCCCGGGCCCTCCACGATGGCCCCGGCGGCCTGTGGGTCCGCAGCAGGTTGATCAAGGGTGAACTCGACGATCCCTTTGACGACCGTTTTCACGCTTTGGAACGGGACGGCTCCATGCGGCGCTCACCGGGACACATTTCCTGGAACATGTGGCTCGATGGCCATTGGCGGCAGATGGCGATTATTCAAGGAGAAGGCCTTGAGAATTCCGAAGTGCCGGCGAAAGCGTGGAACGGCTTAACCCATCCCGGCCGTCTTCGCTTTCAGTCCTTTCGCCCTGGGCACGGAGAGCCCTTGACCGACGCCCTCATCGGTCAAGGGAAGATGAGCATCGGTGGTGGAGGCTTTGGCGGCGGAGGTTTGCCGTATCCAGAACAAGTTCTGGAACTGTGGGGGGCAAGCTGCTGGAAAAAGAAATCGCAACCCCATCGTCGCCAACCATTTTGAAGGACGATGGCAGCGGCGAACACAGCTATGCCATTATTGGCGTCGGGCCAGCGGGAAATCGCACCAAGCCATCCCCTGCCGTCAAAGCCGCGGGACTGGCAACAATCCGCTGGGACAGCGTCGCGGGAGCCGATGCCTACATCATTGTGCGGGACGGCAAAGAGATTGCCGGGCCGCTGCGAGCCGAGGGTTCCCAGAAAGAATGGAAGGACCGCAGGAAATGAGGACAGAAAGGTCTTACAAGTGCAATTCTCGCCAAGCAATATCCGTCCGAGTATGCAAGCGAGACGCCGTCTGAGCATGCAGCGGGCAATGGTTAATGAGCTGAGCCGCGGCATGGGCTAGCGGAATGTTGCCAATTTCAAAACAAAAGACGACTTGACTGGTTTCTGCGGGGATGACCGCGGGAAGCTGTCCGAAGATGGCGCTACTGACGAGACCAGAAATCGCCGCAGGGGCAAGACTCTGCCCGCTCCCTTGTCCAGCGACGCATAGCAGCCGGCGCTCTCCGCCGACCTGTTGTAGCCATGGCTGAGCGGCTGCGATCAAGCTTTCCAGTGGGGATGAGCCGTTTTGACCTGGCTTGGCCATTTGCTGGATGATTGCCAGGAAGTCAATTCTCCCCAGAGACTCCAGAACGGCTTGCCGCGCGAGTTTTCGCAGCATGGCAACCAGTTCGTGCCGCTGCTGGCCACCTTGCAACACCGTGCGAAAGCCTGTGTGGGAAAAAACAGCCTCTTGAAAGTGCCGGTCAACTAGGAATGCAGTTCTCTCTTCTTCGTGCAGCAAATGCGCCTGCGCGGCGGAGTCGATCTCCCCTGCAGGGGCTTGTTCGAGGGGCGAAAACTGCGCGGCCAGATGCTTGATATCCCGGCCGAGATCATGCAATTGGTCGTGGGCCTGTGCGGCATAGCTGGCCAGGCCCTGCGCGAACTCCGCGGCAACCTGTGCCGCCAATTGATACATCCGCAGCTCACAGTGCTGCAGGAAGTGACGCTCCGGATGGGCGGAGGGGTCACTGTTTTTGCCAGAAGCCTTGGCGGGAACTTTCGCGGCCAGCGCCAGCTTCTGATCCAATACCCTCAATTGACTGCCGATGTGGACCCGAGTTTCCAGAGCCTGATCAGCCAGCGTTTTCAGATGAGCCCGAAACCACTTCGCGCACCACTGCGCCCCAAAGACCCGCGCAGCCGGCTGTTCGGGCAACGCCGCGAGCCAGTCTCGAATTTGTTCGCCGAGGAGGGACACGACTGGCGCCATTCGTTTCAAAAGCGCGGAACGCATGGGCGATGTGGAAACGGGCTCAAAGTCGCTGCCGCGAGCGCCGAAGAATCGGGCGCTTCCGGCAGTCCACTTTTCCACGGGGGGTGGCGCATTGGGGGAAGCGGGACATTCGCGGATGATTCTCTGGAAAACCTGTTCAGGTTGTCCTTCGAATTCCTCCACCGCCATTGCATACAGACGTTGTATCAGGCTATCGAGATCCAGGCCAAACGCTCGCGCCTGTTCCGTGGCCATCAATCCGAACTCCTCCTCCTTGGAATCGCTGGGGCCCGTGGGCGTATCCGCAATGCGGGCCGACAAGGACACCGGTGGTTGTGACTTGGATTCACCATACCACCGCTGGGCGATGTTTCGGCAAAGGGATTCGACTCCGCGGTTAACGACCGTCTCTGAGAATCCAAGTTGGCACAGACCGAACGTCCGCAACGACATTTCCTGTCGGTTGGTATCTGGCTGCGCAGAGCGGCAAGCATTCAGATAGATGCCTGCTGGCGTTGCCGAATCGATAAACAAGAACTCGGCGATCTGGTTGCATGCCGCGAGAAACTGGCCAGAACCCATCTCCTGCCCGAGCGGCACCAGATACAGATTCTCCAGGGCCGGCTCACTCGCGGGACGCGAAAGGAGTCCACACGTTGGGTCGCCAGGATAGATGCCACTCGGCCGAAGAAAATGATTCAGCTCCGTCAACAAGGCATAGGTATTCACCGCGGCCAGTTCTTGAGCCGCCGGCTGGCGACCCGTGCCATGAAGCAGCAGCAGTTCGACGGTTCCCGGCGATTTTTGTTCGTCGAGAATCTGCCGAACCGCGAACACCACATCCAGCACCATTCCGCTGGAAGCACCGCCGGACGACGACCCCAGGATGACGACTCGCGGTTTTACTTCGCCTCCCGCCGATTGTGCGGCCGTGGTCAATTGATGGATTTCGTCCCGCAATCGGCGCAGCACTACTTCGCCATGGTCCACAAACGCCAGGCGTCCAAAGGGCCTGATACCCTCCGTCTGTTGCGAACGAGGAATGTTGAACAGCCAGCGGCGGCTCAGCCAGTCCAAATACTTGCGGGAGTCGTTGCGATAGTCGGCGCTTTTGCGAATCGGCAGGGCGAGAGTTTCCTCGGGCTTGAGCGCCGAACCGTGCTCGCCGTGGGTTGCTTCCATCAGTTCGCGCGCGTCGGTGTCGAGCAGCAGGAAGCTAATCACTTTGCGCTGGGATTCGTCGCTGCGGTCCGCCAGACGCCCGCGCAATTGTTGAAGTGTCTTTCCAGCCAGTCCGCCGATGCCGAGAAATAATGTCGGCCGGCTGATTCTCGTCGACAAGTCGATATCCAGAGGCGGCAAATCGACCAAGGCGGCCGGGGGAAGCCGCTGCTCGTTGTTGGCAGTTGAAACGGCTTGTTGGGCAAAATGTTCGGCCGTTTCGTACCGCTCCTTTGACTCGTGAGCCGTTGCCTGCTCCACGGATTCTAGCCGGCGGAGCATTTCCGTCTCGGCAGGTGTTGATACAACCCCGGCGGCATGAGCGGCCAGTGCGGCGGCGGCAGACCCCGGAAACGTCGCGGTGGTCCGCAGACCCTGCGATCCGTTCTCATTGCTTTCTGAGGCCAGACGAGGAGCGTTCGCCACGTTGTTGTGCAGCAGGGCCTCCACCATCTCCCGACAACTTCCAAATCGATGCTCCGGATCCTTGGAGAGCGCTTTCTCAATCACCAACTGATCGGCAGCGGGCAGCGAATTCAGCCGTGGTTTAGCCGTCAGATGCTGGGCGGCAAGTTGTGCCGCGGTCTTGCCGGGGAACGGCAATACTCCTGTGAGCATCTCTTGAAAGACAATTGCCAGGCTGTATTGGTCGCTGCGCCGGCTGGGACGGGCATCGAATACTTCGGGCGGAGCATAACTGGGAGTCAGGCCCCCCATCAGCGATGCGGAGACTTCCTGGATGTCCTTCACCAGGCCGAAGTCCGCAACCTTGATGCGTCCGCCGACAAGCAGCAGGTTTTCGGGCTTGACATCCAGGTGCTGCAGCCCATGCTGCGAATTCATGTAATCAAGGGCATCGGCAGCATCACGTAAGTGCGCCAACAACTCCTCGCGGGGAATGCCAGCCTGACCCTCTTGTACAAATTTTCCACAGCGATCCTTAAGGCTGGCGTCGGCTAATTCTGTAACGATCAGGAGTTGGCCAGCGACCACCTCAATTCGTTCCAGCGAGAGCAAGAAAGGATGGCGAACACCCTTAATCAAGCTCAGCGACTTGAACTCCCGCGCCGCCCGCGACTCGTCCATCAGTCCATAGACGAACTTGATCGCTTTGACGAGCCCCCCCGGCGCATCTGCTTCCCAGACCTCGCCATAGCCACCGGCTCCAATCCGCTGACGCAGGACGTATCCAGGAATTGGTTCCGACCGGTCGGCAGGGGGTGTCAGTACCGTAAGAGGAGAAGAGCTCATGGACATCGAGACTTGCACAACGTTGGAGTTACCGAGGTGGGCGTGCAACGCCGAAACGTTGAGAGAAAATGATCCGCAACGCTAAGGGGAGGAAACGGCTTGGCAACAAGTCTGGCTTACGATTATGCAGCACGGCGGAATGCCGACCGCGCGCGATGAAGTGCACACTTCATTCCAAATGTGCCGACCCGCACTTTCCTGCCAATCGTTACGGGTGGACTGGACGGAACGCGACGCGGGGGGCGGAAGACTCGAGATCACTCCTCGGCCACGCAGTCCCATAATTGTGCGTAACCGTAGAGTTCACCCTGAGCAAGCTGACAACCGAGTTCGCGACACGATTGGGCCTCGACCTGGCTATGCACGCCTGTGGCAATCACGCGAGTGTTGCGCTGCTGAGCAGCTTCGACGATTGTCCGAATCTGTTGTTGCCGCTGCGTGCTCTTGTCCACTCCTCGTGCCAGCAGTGGAGCAAGCATGAGAAAGCCGGGCGCGAGGTCCTGATTGGCAATGACTTGGTGCTGGTTTCCCGCAAAGCCGAAGTACGCGATTCCCACGCCCAATTGCCGCAGGCGAGCCAGAAAATCGCGAAAGTAGGGCAGGTCGAGCACAGTGCTCTCGGGAATGGCTGCGACGACTCGCTTGCTACCACCGACATTTTGCATTCGGGCGAGCGAGGCGGGAATGAAGTCGGCTCCCACTTCGGCCGGTTCCAATCGCAAGAACAGCAGGTCTCCCTGTGGCAACTGAGCGGCATGTTCTGTTGCCAACAGTCGCTCAACCTGGTGCATCCGCTCCGTCAGTCTGCACTCGGTACCTGCCAATAGACGCTCACCAATTCGCGATTTCTCGCGCCCAGGTGCCGGGGCTGAAATTGATTCGTATCCAGCCGTTTTTCCGCTGGCAAGGTCGACCAGAAGCTGAAAATGGCTGCGAACTCCGCCGCACAACAGGCGTTCGTGCGAGGCACGAACTGCGTGAATCATTTCGAGCGGAGCGTTGTCCTGTGGTTCCGCGTCGCCACGCTCCCCAGGCATGATCTGCGTCACCGTCCTAACCGGCTCGTCATCGTTGGCGATGCGAAACGTCAGTTCGAAGTCGGCAATCAATATCAGGTCCCCATCTTCCAGACGTGCCTTATCGGCACGTTGACCGTTAACCAAGGTTCCATTCGTGCTCTCCAGGTCACGAACTGTGTACCCTTGGCTGGTCCGCAAAATCTCGGCGTGCTCGCGCGAAACTCTGGTGGAAGGGATTTTGTAGTCACAATTGTCGCCGCGCCCCAGAGTAAAGGGGAACTCGGTCACTCGAATGATGTCCGGTGCGCTCGAAATGGGAGAATGGCGCTCCAGCCAGGGAAGCGTTGTGCTTATCGCCGATATCGCCTTGGTTCGCATTTCGAACACTCGTTTCCCAGTTGTACGGGCAGTCTAAGAATGGATGCCTACCGCGGCTACCTGGAGATGGAGACCTTCTCCCTCAGGACCGGCCCAAGTCAACTGAAACCTAGCATTATTTTTGGAATCGTTAGCGAGAAATCCACTTTTTGCCTCAAGTCCCTTTTTTCTTGAAATCTGTAACCTAAGTTTTTATCGCAAACCCTTGCGCGCCCAATAAGTGTTCCAACCAGATTTGGTCAATCAATGATGGACTCGCGGCCATTTTCCGTGCTCTTAGTGTCCGGCGACCAGGTTCTCCTCCGGCAATTGACCAGGTTCCTGGAGCTATTCGGCTATGAGATTCGACAAGCGATCGACGCGGACCAGGCCTTGGCCGCCGCGGAAGTTGCCGGAGCTGACTTCTTGCTTGTCGAAGGTGAACTGACCACAAAACCTGGCTTGCCATTTCTGCGCAAGATTCGCAGCTTTGCACCGGGCGGTTACTCTTATGCCGTCATGTTGATGGAATCGTTGGAAATCAACGTCGTGACAGAAGGGCTGGAAACCGGTTATGACGATTTTCTCGCGAAACCAGTTGTCTTCGGTGACTTGCTGGCGCGCTTGCGAGCTGGTGCGCGGGTCATGGAGTTTGAGCGGCGTCTGACGCAACAAGCTGGATTGGATGGCCTCACAGGCCTTCCCGACGCAAACGCCTTGACGACGCTCATGAAGGATCACCTGGCGAATGTCAAAGACCGCGGCAAACAAGAGTCTCTGGGCGCGATCAGTCTCATTGATCTCGACTATTTTAGCCGGATTGCGGCTCGATTCGGCAAGGAAGCGGGTGAAGTCCTGCTCCGCAAGATGGCCGGGCTTCTCAGCCAGGCTTGTCACTTCGGCGAGCTTGCCGCTTCGCTAGGCAAGGATCGGTTCGCTGTCCTTTTTCCCACCGCCACGGAAGAGCAAGCCGCTCAGTGGTCGCACTCTTTCCTGGCCTCCATCGCCCAACGCGAACACGTTGTTGGAGACAAGAATATCCGAATAACCGGTAGTTGCGGCGTCGTGGAGTTCAGTCGCAATCTCTCCGTGGAAAAGGCGATCGATATTGCGGGGCAAGTATTGGCATTGGCAAAGGCGTCGGGCCGGAATTGCGTCCTCACTCAGCAGGCCTGGGAGAACGACGCCGAATCCTGGAACAATTTGGCCGGCGGCGGAAAGCTCTTTTCCACGACGCTCGCTCGCGATGTCATGATCCCATGCGCTGTCTTCCTGGGAATCGATGAAACTGTCGAACAGGGCCAGGCGGTCCTCGAACAGACACAGTTGTCGGCCTTACCGGTTGTGGACCGTGAAGGAAAGTTTGCCGGCCTCGTTACCGCTTCCCAGTTGAAGGGAAAATCTTCTCGCCCCGCCAAGGGACGAGCCAGCGGATCCGTGCGCATGCTTCGCCACCACATGATTACCGACACTCCTCGATTTGATGAAACATCAACCCTCGGCGAACTGATGGAGTTCTTCACGGGAGAACACAACTCGGTGGCGGTGATTTTGCGTGACCTGCGTCCATCCGGCCTCGTTTATTGCCAAAGCCTGGCCGCGCTCAATGAACGCTTGGTACGCGAGCATTTTGTTCCTTCGCTCCCTTTTTCCATAACCAGCGAGTACCTCCGAGTACCCGACTTGACGACGGCAGACGCCGAATAGCGCGAGCGATCAGATTCATGGGAAGGAGACTCATTTTTCGCTCTTTCCTCCCTTCCCAATCCACTTCATAATCTCTTCGCTCCCTGGTGCTGCGCCTTTGACAAATGCTCCTCATTTTGGCCGGCGCTTCCCTCATGCAAATCATTCTTTTTGAAGACGAGCACGTATCTCGCCTTTACCCGATTACCGTTGGTCGGCCGGCATATAACGTCTCTTGCGCCAGCTACCGGTTGATTGATTGGGCGACGGAACTAGCGGCTGAGAGCGGAGCCACGCTCCGGGGAGTGGTGCGTCCGCATTTGGCGACGCTGCAACAGGTGGATTTTCCGCAGTTCTCGTCCCCTTCCGTGGCGAATGGTTTGCCGGCTTTGCTGGTCAATGCCCGATTGGTGCCGTCCGTGGCTAACTTTCAAGCCCTCCGCGAACTGATTGCTGCCGGCCGCCCCGGCATCGTGTGCAGCGGCCCAGCTCTTGGCGCAGCCCTCGTGGATGCTTCCGTCCCAAAACCGCCCACCAGTGCCGACGTCGTCCGTTTTGCGGAATACCTGCATCAGTCGGTCTGGCCGAAGCTGCCCCGACTGGAGGGAAGCCTGGCCACTCTTGACTATCCGCACGATCTCATTCGTCACAACCTGCAAGTCATCGATTCCAATCTGGCCCACCGCATCCGATCCGGCCGTTTTCAGCAGACGGCCGACGGCGTCTTTTTGGCGGAAGGGGCCATCCTGGGTCAGCATGTTGTCACCGATACCAGTAGGGGTCCGGTGCTCCTCGACGAAGGGGCGACTGTCGGCCCGCACTGTTTTCTCCGCGGTCCGGCGTATCTTGGCCCGAAGTGCCGCGTCACGGAACAATCCGCCATCAAGGACGGCGTCTCGCTCGGCCACACGACAAAGATTGGCGGCGAAGTGGAAGCCAGCATCGTGGAGCCCTATTCCAACAAGCAACACTACGGCTTTCTCGGCCATAGCTATCTCGGCAGCTGGATCAATCTCGGTGCCGGCACTTGCAACAGCGACCTGAAAAACACCTACGGCACCGTGAAGATGGAATATCGCAGCGAGTCCATCGCCACGGGAATGCAGTTTGTCGGCTGCATGATGGGAGACTATGCCAAGTCCGCCATCAACACCGGCATTTTCACCGGCAAAACCATCGGCGTTTGCAGTATGGTCTATGGCTTTGTCACGACTAGCGTTCCCAGCTTCGTCAATTACGCGCGGCTGTTCGGGCAAGTCACCGAGTTGCCGCCGGAAGTGATGATCGCCACCCAGCAGCGAATGTTCGCCCGCCGCAACGTGACCCAGCGCCCCTGCGACGCCCAGCTCATTCACGACATGTATGAGCTCACACGCCACGAACGCCAACTTGCCGGCGAGCCACTGTCGCTGTAGCAAGCCGTTCAGAAGATCCCCGGCACCAGTCGATATCTCACGCTCAGTGCATACTCCGCATAACCGGGCAATTCCTGCTGGAGCATGCGGTCCTCCAGTAGCGTTCGGCGGATAAAAAGGGCGGCGAATACCAGAACTGGGATCATCGCCATCCACGAACCGAGCGCCATGCCGCCGCTGAACATGGCAAACAGCGTGGCGGTATAGCCGGGATGGCGGACGAAGCGATACGGGCCGTCGACAATCGTCTGCTGACCGCGGTCTGCCTGCACCCTCACGACGGAGGAGTAAAACCGGTTCACGCGCATTGCCCAGAAATTCACTGCCAGCGCTGCCGCAAAGCCGGCGACGCCCGCCGCTTGGAGTTGCCAGGGAACGGGGCTCCACTGGAACCGCCCAACGTCCAGGCCAGCGAAAACCCAGTGGCTGATCATCAGCACGCCTCCGATCGGACGGGTCAGACGGTCTTGATTACCCGGTCCGGGCTTTGCCCGCTCGCGCCACAAACCCGCATCCGTACAAGCCGCCAGCAAAAGGTAAAAGGCTGCCATGATAATGGCGATGGCCCAGACAAAGGGCAAAACGAAGGTTCCCGCGCTGACAAAGACAATCCCCGTGATTACCGCGGGAATCGCCAGCGTTCTCGCGACAATCGAGAGTTTTGACACAGAGATAATTTTAACAAACCACGCCTCCGTCCTCAGGGGGCATACCGGAATAAAGGCAGATTGCCACTGGAGGGCCATTTCCTGATGGCTACCGGCAGAATCTCCTCCCCAGGCACCGCCAGGGTCTTTCAGTGTTTCACACTGCCAAGCGGTGTGAGTCGCTAGAATAGTACATAATCATCGGCTTCCAAGACTTTACGGTTCTCCCATTCATTAAGAATCCATGCCCCGCTACGTCTCTCATCTGGAAGGCGCAATCGACGTCGCTCGGCTCGATCCCGATGTGCTCCATACGCTGCACCAGGACCGGCCGATTTGGGTCCGCTATGACCTCGCTGCGATCGGGAGAGAACTGACCAAGGAGAGACTGCTGTCGCGTCCTGAAACCATGTGGCGTTATCGCGAGTTGCTGCCGTATTACGACGAAAGCGATGTTGTCTCCCTCGGCGAGCGGATGACGCCGCTGCTGCCGGCTCCGCGGCTGGGCGCGAAGCTCGGCACGGGCAACCTCTGGATCAAGGACGAATCGCTTCTCCCCACAGGCAGCTTCAAGAGTCGCGGTCTGGCGATGGCGATCACGATGGCAAAGCGGCTGGGCGTGAAGCGGGTGGCACTGCCCACCGCCGGAAATGCCGGCGGAGCGGCGGCGGCCTATGCGGCCCGGGCGGGAATGGAATGTTTTGTCTTCATGCCGGAAGATACCCCGGCCATCAACCAGTATGAATGCGCGTTGGCGGGGGCGAAGACGTTTCTCGTCAACGGCCTGATCAACGACTGCGGCCGAATTGTCCGCGAATGGAAGGAGAGGATGTGCTGGTTCGACCTGTCCACGCTCAAGGAGCCCTACCGGATCGAAGGGAAAAAGACGATGTGGCTGGATCTGGCCGAGCAGTGCGGCTGGGAACTGCCTGACGTCATTCTTTACCCCACCGGTGGCGGCACCGGCTTGATTGGTATGTGGAAGGCCTTTGCCGAGCTCGCCGAGCTCGGCTGGCTGCGCTCGGCCAAAATGCCCCGCATGGTCAGTGTGCAATCCAGCGGCTGCGCCCCGATTGTGACCGCCTTTGAGAAGGGAGAACGCTTCGCCGAAGTCTTCCCCAACGCCCATTCCATCGCCAGCGGAATTCGCGTCCCCGCTGCCGTTGGCGACTTCATGATTCTCGACGCCGTCCGGCAAAGTGGCGGCACGGCCATCGCGGTCGACGAATCCCGCATTCAGGAATGGATGCGCCTCGCCGTCGCCGCCGAAGGAATCCCTCTCTGCCCCGAATCAGCTGCCTGCGTCGGCGCACTAGAACACCTGCGCGAATCGAACTGGATCAAACCCACCGACCGGGTCGTCCTCTTCAACACCGGCGCGGCCCAGAAATACCTCGAAGCCATTCGCACGGAACTCCCTCGGCTGGATAAATCGCAGCCGGTGGCATGGGAGAGGATGTAGAACTCGATGGGCTCAATAATTTCCGCGTGGCCGACTGATGTGCCCCTCGCGTTTAAGTCGCCTTCTCCGTCGTCCCATCCCCCTTCACCACCCACGGCTCCCACAGCAGCAACACCTGGCTGACCGTGATATCCGCTTTCTTCGGCTGGATAGCGACTTCTTCAAGCTGCAGCTGATCCGCGTCGAAACCCGACTGGATCTTTTCGGCTTCGGCCTGGAAGTCGTTATCGAGGGTAACGAGTCGTCCCTTGTAGGCCTCCACGGTTTCACCCGCCTGCGAGACATCCTGCTGCTCGCGGAACACGCGGCCGGCGCTTTTCATGGTGCTGGAGGCGCGGGTCACATTCGAGACGCTGGTAAGTTTGCGTCCCATCAGGGCGCTCAGGACCGTGGAGCCGAACGAGAGGGCGGTGCCGAGCATCTGCTGCGTGGACTGCGACTTTTCTTTCTCCACGCGAGCCTGGGCCTTGCGGAGTTGCTCGTTTAGCGACGTCCATTTGGGGGCAAATTTCTGCCGCAGCTTTTCCAGTTTCAAATCGCGCGTTTCCCGGCCCGTTTGCGAAAGGCGAACGCGGAAATCCGCTTCAGTCTCCTCCACTTTGGAAACCTGTTTCAAGGCTGCACACTTCCAGAGCCGTTGTTTCTGGCTGCGGTAGAGATGGTCCTTGAGAGCGGTTGCGAGCTCCGTGTACTTTTTGGGGCGGGAGAGGTCGGCGGGGAGCGGGGAAAACTGAGCTGGCGTTACCGGCGCGGATTCGAGCTCCGGCGGGTCATCTTCCGATACTTCGCCCGTGGTCCAAATATCAGGCGGAACCTCCGCATCCACCGGCGCGACGAGCGCGAAGGACTTCCAAACATCGACGCTGCTCGCGGCCTGGGCGAAATGGACTTTGGCAACGCCCAAGAGGGCCGGGCGATAGACGAGTTTCCCTCCCGTGGGAATGGTGGCTCGGAGAGGCAGGAATCGCTCGGTGATTTCTGGGGGAAGGACCGGGCGATCCTGCGATGAAGCACCGGCCTCACGCCCACGCAAGGCCGTGGGCGTGCCACCCAGGGATCCTGGGGACGAAGTTAAGTCTTTGCGTTCTTTCGTCAAGCCCGAAATCTGTTCCCGTGTCAGTGGCCCGCGGAGGTACGACAAGGCCCAGCGACTTTGCAGAACCGTCGGTTGGTCGTCGTGGACGTTGTTCATCAGGAAGACCCGTTTTCCCAGGCCGGAGAGAATCTTCTCCATCTTGGCCCGGTCGAATGTCGCTCCGGCCTGCGTACTGGCTCCTTCCAGTCCGTCGAGCACTCGCATCTTGTCCCGCTCGGTTTGCAGGCGGCCGAGGAGCCAGGTGCCGCAGTTGGCGAGCCCTTTGTAATCGAGATCGACCGGGTTTTGCGTCGCCAGCACGACGCCTAGTCCGAAAGCCCGAGCCTGCTTGAGCAGCGTGAGCATGGGCGTTTTGCTGGGGGGATTTTTGCTCGGCGGAAAGTAGCCGAAGACTTCGTCCATGTAGAGGATTGCCCGCAAGCTGGACGTGCCCGATTGATTTCGCATCCAGGCAATCGTTTCGCTGAGCAGAATCGTCACGAAGAACATCCGCTCCGCGTCGGAGAGATGAGCGATGGACAGAACCGACAGCCGCGGCTTCCCTTCGGGGGTGTAAAGAAGTCGCTGGATGTCGAGCGACTCCCCTTCCAGCCAGGCGGAGAACCCGGGGGAGGCAAGCAGATTGTTGAGCTGCATCGAAAGCTCAAACCGCTCCTTGGCGGGGAAAAAGCTTTCCAGATCCATCACCCCGACTTTGTCAAAGCCGGGTGTTTGGATGGCGCGGATCAGGCCCGGCAAATCCAGGTCTTTCCCGGACTGCCAGGTTTTTTCCAAGATGCTGGAGAGCAGAATTTGTTCGCGGCTGCGGAGGGGGTCGGCTTCGATGCCGAGGAGGCCGAGGAGGCTGGCCGATGCGGCGGAGATGGTTTCCCGGAAGGCTTCGGGATCGTCTCGCGTCGACTGCGGCGGCGCGGTGAAGGAGCGGAGCACCGTTAGCGGCAGACCGGCGCTGCTGCCGGGGGTGTAGATGGCGACGTCGGCGGCTGCGCGAAGGCGGGCGATGCGGTCGGGCGACTGGCCCCAATCGGCCAATCCCTGCTTCCACTCGGCGGCAACTTTTGCGGCGTATTCCTCTGGCGATTTCCCCGCCCGCGTCGCCTCGGCGGGATCGATATAGGAAGCAAAGTCTTCCGGCCGAAGTTGTGGAAAAGTGAGGAGCAAATTTCCGAGATCCCCTTTGGGGTCGATGATGATGGCCGGAATGCCGTCGATGGCCGCCTCTTCGAGCAGGGCCAGGCAGAGCCCCGTCTTGCCGCTGCCGGTCATGCCGACGCACAGCGCGTGCGTCGTCAGGTCTTTGGAATCATAAAGAACCAAATCTTCTTTCGCCTTGCCGGCGGCAAGGTCGTATTCGCGGCCGAGATAGAAGACGCCGAGCTTTTCGTAATCTTGCATGGCAGGTCGAGATAGAAGGAAGGATGAGAAATGGGTCGAAGCGATTACCGCCCACGTTTGAATGGCCGAGCGAGTGCCGGCCAGTCCACAATCGTATCCAATTCGATTGCATTGTACGGCAGCCTTGCCAATACCGGTGCGGAGGCGCGGCGGGCGAGTTCAGCGGGATTACTTTGAATGCTCGGATCGTGAGCATCCGGCGGCAGCAGCTCGCTGAGGACGATGCCGGCGACTTCCAGGTCATACGCCTGGGCGGCGAGCAGGGTTTGCAGAGCCTGGTTGATGCTGCCGATACGATTGGGAACGACAACGACGAGTGGAAATCCAGTTGCTCGGGCCAAATCCGCGACGTATTTCTCTTCCCCCAGCGGCGAGAGCAAACCGCCCGCACCTTCTACCAGCACGATGTCGCTCCGCTCTAACCAATACTCAATGCCCGACCGCAGTAGAGGTTCGTCGAGTTGCTTGCCTTCTGCTTTCGCCGCCAGATGCGGTGCGAGCGGCGCGGCAAAACGCTGCGGGCAAACTCTGCGAAGGGAACCAGGGCGGCCGGCAGCTTCCCAGAGAAGGACAGCGTCTTCGGAGGTCAGCTCTTTTCCCACTCGTTCGCAACCGCTGGCAGCAGGTTTGTAGACGCCGACTTTCCAGCCGTCGCATGTGAGCGCACGGGCAATCGTGGCAGCCACGCGGGTTTTTCCAACTCCCGTGTCGGTGCCGGTAATGAACAGGCCGGGCGTGGATTTCGGTCGTTTCTTGGGGGATTTCACGGCTTTCCACGGTAGCCGCGCCTGCATATCCCTACCAGACGGCCTGACAAAAAGGGCGGGTTTGCCGCGGGGGATATTGAGTTCGCCCGAGGTCTGACTAGTGTGAAATGAAGAGCGGCACCTTGACCCCGTCCGCCAACCACCGAGGTAAGCATCATGACCGGCAAATTCAAATGGCTCTTGGCCGCGGCATTCGCCGCAACTCTTCTCCCTGCTGCCGCCCAGGCGCAGTATCCCTACGGTGGGCTGGGATATGGTGGTTGGGGCCAACCCAACTACGGACAGGGCATCTACCAAGGCTCGAACTATCGGCCCCCGTATTTCGCCCTGCATCCTCCCGTCTATTACAGCCACGAGATCATCCGCCGGCCGATGGGGGCCAGCCCCTTCGCCTATCCGAGCTGGTACGCTCCTCACGCACATCACGCCGCCGCCGTTGCTGCCGCTCCGGCCCCGCAACCGCTGATGGTGGAGAATCCCTACGTCAAGAAGGCGGAATAGCGTAGCCGCACGCGGCCCCGCGTGTTGGCTGCTGTCCCAAATCGCTAGAAGCCGACACGCGAGGCCGCGTGTGGCTACGACAGGACTCCCCTTTCTTCCAGCAGGCTGAGAATCCGTTCCACGCATTCTTCCACAGACAGTTTGTCGGTGGACAGCACCAGGTCCGGCTTGGACGGGGCTTCATACGGAGCGCTGACCCCAGGGAACAGCGTGAGTTCGCCGCGATCCGCCTGCGGGTAATGTCCGTCGATGTCCCGCTTGCGGCAAACGTCGATGGGTGCGTCCAGATGGACGACGAGAAACCGCTCGCGGCCGACCACTTCGGCAGCTTTCTGGCGGATGGCTTCTTCCGGTGCAACGAACGCGGCCAGGCAAAGAACGCCGGCGTCGTTAAAGAGCCGGGCCACTTCCGCGGAGCGGCGGAGGTTTTCGCTCCGATCTTCGGTCGTGAAGCCGAGGTCCTTGTTGATCGTGCGGCGGAGATTCTGGCCGTCCAGCACGACGGCTGCTCGCCCCATATCAAACAGCCGGCGTTCTAGTGCGTAAGCGGTCGTCGTTTTGCCCGCGCCGGTGAGCCCCGTGAGCAAGACGGTCGCCGGCTTCTGGCCAAACCGGGCGGTGCGCTCCTGGGTGGTGACGTTGCTTTTCTCGCCGGTCAATCCTTCGGCGGCAGTATCGTCCCAGTGGTCGCGGCGGCCTTCCGCGGCCCTGTCCAGGATCATCCCAGCGCCGATCGTCGCATTGGTCAGCCGGTCGATGATGATGAACGCCCCAGTCCCTCTGTTGCGGCGGTAGGCATCAAACGCGATTGGCTGGCTGAGCGTGATGCTGCAGCGGCCGATTTCGTTGAGGCCAAGGGTGGGGGCGTCCTTGCGATGGAGCGTGTTGACGTCCACCTGATACCGCATCGTGCTGATGGCCCCTGCTGCGACCTTCGTCGTCTGCTTGAACCAATACGACTTGCCCGGCACCATCGGTTCTTCGTTCATCCAGACGATCATCGCGTCGAACTTCTGCTCGACCCGCGGCACATTGCCCGGGCGGACAATCATGTCCCCACGGCTGATGTCGATTTCGTCCTCGAGCGTAAGCGTGACCGCTTGCGGAGCGAAGGCCTCAGCGAGTTCGCCGTCGTAGGTCACGATGCTCTTCACGCGGCTCTTCTTCCGCGACGGCAGGGACATGATCTCGTCCCCCTTGCGGACGATGCCCGAAGCGATGGTGCCGGAGAAGCAGCGGAAATCGAGATTGGGCCGCAGGACATACTGCACGGGAAAACGAAAGTCCTCCAGGTTGCGGTCGGAGCCGATGTAGACATTTTCCAGCAGGTGCATCAGCGGCGAGCCTTCGTACCACGGCGTGTTGGGGCTGGCCGTAACGAGGTTATCGCCGAGGAGTGCGGAGATGGGGAGAAAGTGAACGTCGGGCAGTTCCAAACGGGCGGCAAAATCCTGGTAATCACGCTTGATCTGCTCAAACACTTCCTGGCTGAAGCCGACCAGGTCCATCTTGTTGACCGCCACGATGACGTGCTTGATGCCCAGCAGCGAGACGATGAAGCTGTGCCGGCGGGTTTGCGTCAACACACCTTGCCGGGCGTCGATGAGCACGATGGCCAGATCCGCAGAAGAGGCACCAGTGGCCATATTGCGGGTGTATTGCTCGT
>SXOA01000016.1 GCA_005778405.1 Planctomycetaceae bacterium | reverse complement strand
CTCTCCCCCGGGGAGAGGGGGCGGGAACCATTGACGCCTTCATCAGTGTTGAACTGGCACGCCATGAATTGAAAATGAGTCCGCCGGCTGATCGCTACACCTTGTTCCGCCGAGCATCTTTGGATTTGCGCGGACTGCCACCGAGTGCCGAAGAGATTTTATCGTTCGCCAAAGATGAATCTCCCGACGCCTACGAGCGAACCGTCGATCGGCTGCTGGCGAGTCCTCGCTACGGCGAGCGATGGGGAAAGTACTGGCTCGATGCGGGGGGCTACGCGGATTCCAACGGCTACTTCAATGCGGATTCGGATCGTCCGCTGGCCTATCGCTATCGAGACTACGTTATCCGGGCCATGAATCGCGATCTGCCGCTGGATCGCTTCATCCAGGAGCAACTCGCGGGGGATGAACTGGCTGCCGTGGAAGCAAACTGGTCGGCGGGCGCGAGCGCGACGCAGGAGACGATTTCACTCTTGGAGGCGACCCATTATCTTCGCAACGGACAGGATGGCTCCGGCGAAAGCGACGGCAATCCCGACGAAGTCCGGATTGACCGCTACACGGCTCTCGAATCGACGATGCAGAACACGGCCTCGTCGCTCCTCGGCCTGACGCTGCAATGTGCCAAATGTCACGACCACAAATTCGAGCCCATCACGCAGCAGGACTACTACCGCTACCAGGCCATCTTCTACCCAATCTTCAACCTGGAGCAGTGGGTCAAACCCAACGACCGCTTCGTCCTCGCCCCGCTGCCGGGAGAGAGGGAAACCTGGGAGCGGCGGGGAAATGAACTGGCGGCCGAAGTCACGCGGCTGCAAGCGGAACTGGCCGTTTGGTCCATGGAGCACCGGCCGCGCGGAGAAGTTCTGTTTGAAGATGATTTTGGAAGGAGCGAGAAGCTCGCGGCTAAATGGAGCAACACCGCGCCGGGGGACGACGCTCCGGCCGGCTCAATGCCGGTCAGCATCGATTCCACCACCGCTCCGGGAGCCGTCGTCGCTGATGGCACTCTGCGCATCATCGAATCCGGAGCAGCGGCTAACCGCTGGCTTTCGACCAGGCAGAAATTCGACTGGACGCCGGAGCAGAAAGGTGACGCGATCCAGGTCACGTTCGATTTGGTCGCCAGCAAGATTGCGGAAGGCAAGCCCGCGGAACGGATTGGCTATTACATCGCGCTGCACGACTACAACGACAACAGCAACACCGCCGGCGGCAACGTTCTGATTGACGGCAATCCCAGCGGCGGCACTGCCGTGCATGTCGATTATCCGGGCGAAGATGCACGGGCAGCCGGCGAAATTACCGCGACTTCCTATGCGCCAGGTCGCACCTATGGCGTGCGAGTGACGAACCTGGGGGACGGCAAATTCAAGCTGGAGCATCTGGCGGATGGGCTGGCCGAAGAAAAATCGCTGACGCTCGCCGCCGCGGACCTGCCCGACGGCGGTTTTGGTTTTGAGTACTGCTGCGGGCGGAGCTTTGTTGTGGATAACGTGCGGGTGGAAAAGTTCCCGGCCGAGACTGCGAGTGCTCCCAACCAGCTCAAGGAGTTCACCGCTCAGCTCAAGACGCAGCGCGCGGCGATCGACAAAGCCCAGAAAGAGCAGGAAGACCACGGCAAGAACCAGCCTGGAAAAGTCTCCTGGGCCACCGATGTTGCGGCGTCGCCCCCCGAGGTCTTTCTCTTGGAGCGCGGCAACTATGGCGATCGCAAAGATAAAGTTCCCGCCAGTCCGCCGACGGTGCTTTCTGATGAGGCGGGTCGCTACACGGAATCGCCCAAAGGCACCACCACCGGCCGCCGGCTGGCGTTCGCCAACTGGCTCACTGCTCCCGGCTCACGTTCAGCCGCGCTTTTTTCCCGAGTGCAGGCCAACCGGTTCTGGCAGCATCATTTTGGAACTGGACTTGTTGCCACGCCGGAGAATCTCGGCGTCGCCGGTTCGCCGCCGTCGCATCCAGAGCTGCTGGAGCATCTGGCGGCCGAACTCGTCCGCGGCGAGTGGAGCGCCAAGCGACTGCATCGGCGGATTCTCACCTCGGCGGCTTATCGGCAAAGCAGCCAGGCCAGCGCAGCGAGCCTGGCCAAGGATGCTGACGGCCGGCTCCTCTCGCGTTACCCGCTCCGCCGGCTGGATGGGGAAGCGCTTCGTGATAGTATGCTCGCTGCCAGCGGCGACCTCGACGAGCGGATGTATGGCCCCTATGTGCCGACGACGCGCGACGGCACGGGCGAGGTCATCGTCCCGGAAGATCAGCCCGGCTCGCGGCGGCGGAGCATCTATCTCTACCAGCGGCGGACGCAGGTCCTCTCGATGCTTGCGACTTTTGACTCCCCCTCCATCGTCTTCAACAGCCTGAGCCGCCCGCGTTCCACGATGCCGTTGCAGTCCCTCAGTCAGCTCAATTCGACGTTCGCGATCAAACGGGCCGAACATCTTGCCGCGCGACTGGCGATAGAGCATCCCGACGAATCGGCGAGACTTTCAGCGGCATTCGTGGCGACTCTAGGACGGCCAGCGACGGGCGGACAATTGGCGGCAGCGAGGGAGCTTTTGAAGACGCAGAAGGAAGCGTTTGAGAAAGAAAAGCTCGAAGGCAGTCTCGCCTGGCGGGATCTTTGCCAGATGCTGATGGCGAGTAATGAGTTTTTGTATTTAGAATAGTGGAGAATGATGAACCACAGATGGCACGGAAATCACGGATAGGAAACGATTGAGTATCAATATGAGTTTTCAGCCGACAATCAAGGATGTTTCCCGCCGCGCCTTCCTCGGCCAGTCCGCCGGCAGTCTTGGCGGACTCGCGCTGGCCCATTTGCTCTCCACTCCCGCTGCCGCGGCACAGATTGCCGCCAAACCGAAGGCCCGCGCCGTGATCTGCCTGTTCCAGCACGGTGGACCGAGCCAGATGGACTTGTTTGATCCCAAGCCGGTGCTGGCGAAGTACGACGGCCAGCCCTACCCTGGCGGGGAACTGGAAACCCATTTCGACAAGCAAAAGGGAAATTGTCTCGGCAGCCCGTACAAGTTTCAGAAGTTTGGCCAATGCGGAATGGACCTTTGCGAGCTGCTGCCGCATACGGGGAGAATCGCGGACGACATCTGCCTGGTCCGTTCGATGAAGACGGAGTCGGTGGACCATGAGGCGGCCCTCCGCATGATTCACTCGGGCCGGCTCTTCGCCGGGATGCCTGCTTGGCCGTCGTGGGCCATGTATGCGCTGGGAAGTGAAAACGAAAACCTCCCCGCTTACGTGGTTCTGTCCGACCCTGGCGGACTCCCCGTAGATGGGGAACACAATTGGTCCAGCGGCTGGCTCCCCGCCCAGTATCAAGGGACGACGTTCCGCTCCGGCAGCTCGCCGGTCTTTAATCTGCAATCCCCGCCGGGAACCGTCGCTGCCGCCCGAGCGAACCAGCTCAAGTTTTTGGAAGGGCTCAATCGCGAGCATCTCGCCCGCCATGCCGAAAGCACCGAGCTGGCCGCCCGGCTGACGAACTTTGAAATCGCTGCCCGCATGCAGACGGCGGTGCCGGACCTGCTCGACTTCTCCCAGGAATCCGCCGCCACCCGGGCGATGTACGGCCTCGACAATCCCGCCACCAAGGAATACGCCGGCCGCTGCCTGCTCGCCCGCCGCCTCATCGAGCGGGGCGTCCGCTTCGTGCAACTCTTCCTCAGCGGCCAGCCGTGGGACACCCACAGCAAAAACGCCGAAAGCCTCAAGGGGCTCTGCGCCCGGACCGACCAGCCCAGCGCGGCCCTGGTGAAAGACCTGAAGGCACGGGGCCTGCTCGATTCCACCATCGTCCTCTGGACCGGCGAATTCGGCCGCCTCCCCATCTCGCAAGGAAAAGACGGCCGGGACCACAACCGCCACGGCTTCTCCCTCTGGGCAGCCGGCGGCGGTTTCAAAAGCGGCTACGTCCACGGGGCGACCGACGACTTCGGCTACGCGGCCCGGGACAATATCGTCACCGTCCACGACTTCCACGCCACGCTCTTTTCTACCCTCGGCCTCGACCACCGCGAACTGACTTATCCTCACGACGGCCGCGATACGAGCCTGACGGACGCCGATGTTACGGGGGCGAATGTGGTGCCGGAATTGCTTGCCTGAGTGCGGCAAAGTTACAATCACGGCATCGGCTTCTACTCTCCCTTCTCCCGAGGTGTCCGATGATCAAGTCTCCATGGCGTAATCCGCTTGCGGTTTTGGGTTTCATTCTGATCTCGTTTTGCCACGATTCACCGATTCGCGCCGATGAGCCAGGCAAGGTTACCAGCCAGACGAGCGTCTATACCGTCAACGGGAAGACTTTCGGCTTCGCGGCAATGTACAACCTGGAAATCGACGGCAAACCTGCGGCGGCGTTTGGCCTTCACAAGCCCCCGGGAGGCAAGACGCGGTACACCTATTTGCTCCTGTTCAAGCCGGATCCCAAATCGGAAGGTGGAACGGGAGCCGGGGGCCAAGGAAAAGAAACGTCTTTCGACACAGAAGGTAAGGCGAAGATCGATTTCGAGCTCACCGCTTTCGCGGGAGGACGAAAGATCGAGCTGGAATACAAGCTTGATGCCGACGGCAAGAAAATTGCCAGCGAGTCGCTAAAGGTGGAAGGAAAGGAATTCGGCAAAGACGGCCCGCGCGTCTTCCTCGTCGACCTGGCAAATCCCAAAGCCGCTCCGGTGCCAATCAAGGTCACTCTGGAGGCGGTTCCAGATTTTGCCGACAAGGAAGAAACTTGGGGGAAACCAATCTTGGCGGCGGTGAAGGAGCTGCAGGAGAAGTCGAAGGAAGCGAAGGCGTTCTTTGCTGGCGAAAAGAAATAGACGGTCCTACCAATGTGACCGATGCCGATGTGACCAGGGCGAATGTGATGCCGGAATTGCTTGTCTGAGTGCGGCAGAGTTGCAATCACGGCATCGGTTTCTTCCTCCCGTCTCGTCGAGGTGTCCGATGAATTACTTCACCCTGGCCACCTTCTCTTTGTTCAGCAGCTGCACGTAGTCGAGGGTGATATTGGTGGCTTCCTTGTTATAGAACGTCGGCTTAAAGAGTTCCTGTTTGTCGTCTTCCTCGGCGAAAGCCTTCTCTTCTTCTTTTTCGGAGTCGAGCTCGGCCTTCTTCGCCAGGAACTTCTCCTCGCTCAGCGAGTATTCCTTCTTCTTCTTGAAGTCCTCATAGCGGTCGATGTTCTTGGCGAGCTTGCCAAAATCCTCGGACTTCTGCTGCCGAGCTACTGACAGAGCGCGCAGTTCGGCAACCAGTCCACCGGGAACCTTGTCCAGCTTGGTGAACTGGGCGGCCGGCACCTTGTCAAAATTCAGGGCATAATCCAAGTCTCCCTCGCTCACGTCCAGGTGATCGGAAATGGAGGGGAGGACCACATCGGCCAGCACCCCCTGCTTTTGGGTGCTGTCCCCGTTAGGGCGATAGAACTGCTGCATGGTCAGCTTGAGCGCTCCCAGGTTCGGCGGATTCTTGACCCGGAAAATAACCGGGCCCACATCCAGCAGGCTCTGGACCGTTCCCTTACCGTGCGTCGAGGTATCTCCGACGATCAGTCCGCGACCGTAGTCCTGGATCGCACCGGCCAGAATCTCGCTGGCGCTGGCGCTGAATTTGGTGGTGAGCACGACCAGCGGCCCTTTCCAGGTGACATCCCGATCCAGGTCGTCATAATGCTGCACCCGGCCGTCGGGATCCTTTACCTGCACCACAGGGCCGTCTTCAATGAACAAGCCGGTCAGGCTGATCGCTTCGGTCAAACTGCCGCCGCCATTTTGGCGGAGGTCCAAAATCAAAGCATCGACCCCCTTGGAATTGAAGTTGTCCAGGATCTTTTTCACGTCCACCGTGGTGCTTTTGAAGGCTTCTCCCGCGCGGGCTGCCTCCATATCCATGTAAAAGCTCGGCAGATCGATATAGCCCACTTTGTACGGGGTGCCGTCGGCCTTTTTTCCTTCTTCCAGAATCTTGCCGCGGGCTTCGCTGTCCTTGAGCTCAATCTTGGCCCGAGTGATTTTGATGGTCTTGAGCTCGCCGCCACCGGCGGGAATCACGCCCAGTCGAACGATGGTCCCGGCCCGGCCACGAATGAGCTTGACGACATCGTTGAGCTTCATATCGACCACATCGACCAAGTCCCCTTCTTCTCCCTGGCCAACCGATACCACGCGATCTTGCACCTTGAGCTGGCCGTTCTTTTCGGCGGCACCACCTACCACAACCTTGTCAATCACGGTGTAGCCGTCCTCGACCTTGAGCTGAGCCCCGATGCCGTCGAGGTTCAGGCTCATCATGATCCGGAAATTCTCCAGCGAGCTGGGAGACATATAAGTAGTGTGCGGGTCGTAGCTGGACGTGATGGAGGTGAGAAACATCTCCAGGAGCTCGTCCGCGTCGGTCTGGTGCATCCGTTTGGCAAAGCTGTGGTAGCGGCGGCTGAGGCGGGCCTTGGGTTCGTCCTTTTTGGCCTTCTCCTCCTTGTCGGTCTTCAGCACCAGCATGTCATACTTGAGCAGTTTGCGCCAGCGATCCTTGGCCTCAGCGGCATCCTTGGGAAACTCTTGCTTGTCCCAATTGGTGGCCAGAACTTCGTCCTTGGTGAAGTCAAAATCCTCTTTCAAGAGCTCATCAATCTGGGCTACCCGTTCGTCAATCCGCGCAAGCAGCTTTTGGAACACCGTGTAGGCAAAGGTGACGTCGCCGTTGCTGACCTGGTCGTCGAGTAGATTTTTGGACTTTTCAAATTCCGCAATGTCCCCCTTGGTGAAGTACAGCTTGCGGTTGTCAAGCATCTTGATGAACAGGTGCAGGCCCCGCGCCGAGATTTCGTCATCGAGCGCATGCTTGGAAAGGTGGGCGTCTTTAATGAGCTTGTTGACCGCTCGCGTTACCTGGCGGTCATCGACCCGCGGACCCGTCAGCTTGGTGTCAGCGGCACCTACGTCGCGAGGCGAGGGGAAAGAGCCCAGGGCCACCAAAAGGGCGATGGCCCCCCAGATTACGGAGCTTCCCAGCAAGAGGGAACGACCGACGGTGGAAGATTTGCCGCGCATTAACAATCCCTTCGCATGACGGGGGGGGTGGGGCTTTGGCGTAAGGTGTTTACGCTTCATTACTTACCGAAATCCTAAGGCCATTGACCGCGGGAAGCAAGTCATTGGGGGCTTTGGGTATTGGTGTGGGGAATTCTAGTCGCCTCGCCACGGCGGGACAACACGAATTTTACCCAGCCGTTACCGCTTACCACGCCTGATTGGTAAGCAATTTCGACGAAGGCCCATTCTGATTGTTGCCGGCCGTGAGAATCCCTTGCACCAAGATGTGAGCCAACTGACAAGTTCCTTCACCCAGCACGCGGCCTCTGCGCCAGGTCTTTCCAGGGGTTTGGGCGGCAGCGGCGCGAATGCTCTGCTCCAGGCGGTCCAAAAGTTCGCCGTGAAACAGCAGGTGGGGCTGGACGACGATTTGCGGGAAGTTGCTTGTCGCTGCCGCCTGAATGATGTCGGGGGCACTTGGCTGGGCCATGGCGAGAAAGCCAACCTGCGTTTGGCCGATGCCAAGCCGCTGATGAAGCAGTTCGCCGAGCTGCCGCAAGTCGGCTGTTGCCTCCGCATCGCGACTGCCGCGGCCGATAAGGAGGAGGCAAGTCTGTTCCGGCCTGATCGAATCGTCCGCAGTTTCGTGAAACCGGATGGCGGCAAGCTCGATCACTGCCTCCTGCAAACCGATTGGCTCCGCGTGCACGATCGGCAGGTTCGGCAAACCGGCCGTTGCGAGCGCACTTCGCACTGCTGCCGGAATGTCCTCTTTGGCATGCCCCGCGGCGAAGAGCAGCAGCGGCACAACAATCAGCCGCTCCACCTGCTGCGCCAACAGTCGAGCGACCCCCTCGTCAATGGTCGGCGAAGCCATTTCCAAGTACGCCAGCTCGGCCGCAAACACCCGCTCATCCAGGCCAGCGGCGATTTCGTCCGCCAGCGCTCGACATTGCCGCCGACCTGGCTCGCTCCGCGTACCGTGACCGACCAGCAGGACGCCGGTGCGGGCACCATGTGCATTCTCCCAATCTGGCGTCATTACTCGAACGTAAACGTCCCCATGTAGGCGCTGCGGGACTGCGGCACGGACCAGGTAGTGCCCAGACCCTTGCCGGTGAATTCCCCTTCGGTGGCGACGCCGGCGGCGAAGTTGGTCACCTGGGTCAGCGGCGGATAGTATTCGATTTCGTTCATGCAGATGCAGTCCCCCTTCTTCGCCTTGCGAGTGACCAGCTTCACCGATTTGCCCGCGTGCAGCTTGCCGGTCAGGCTGCCGGTATCGAGGGACATGCTGATGGGTGCAGAGTCAACCCGCACCACGTTCTTTCCGGCCTTCCCCGCGTGCTCCTTAGCGAAGGCGACCAGGGCCTCCTTCTGCTCGCCCGTGGCCTTGTCATCAACCAGGATGGCCGACTTCATGCTCTTGGGATCATTCACCCCTTCAAAGCCAAACGTGTCCGAGGCGGCGACGACCATAACGACCGAAAGGCCGGCGAGATTCACTCCGGCGTGCTTCCCATCCTCAATATTCCAGGCCATGAGGGCGTCTTTGCCGGTCAGGTTCACCTCGGCATTGGCGAAGCACGGGCCGGTGTAAACCTGGCAGGTGCGGGCCTCCATGTACTTTCCGCTGATTTCGTCGGCGGCGGCAAATGACGATGCGATGGCGGCAGTAACGAGAGCAGCGACAACGAACAAATTCTTTTGCATAGCCGGGACTCCTCGAATCTGACAAACTGGATAAGCAACAAATTCATTGTAACGGCAGCGAGCGAACGAGGCTACTGAATGAGTTCAACGACAGAAACTCCAGGGTCGGCTAATGTCCAGATACCGCCAGGGGACGAGTAGAATTGTGCCATGACTGACAACTCTCAGTTGCGCAGCGAAATACCGGCAAACCGCTCCCGCGGATGCCGCTTGTGGTTGGTCCTCGCGGCTGGGTTTGTCCTATGCGTGTTGCTGGCTTGCTCGGGAGCGACCTATGTTGTCTATCGCGGCCTCAACGTCATCGTGGAAACCTATCAGCTGGCTGCCCAGCCGAGCCTGGATGGAGTGCCGGTGGATTTGGAAGTCCGCCCCCAAACCAGAATTGAGGACGGACTGGGTGACCAATTGATTGGTCCGCCTTATGGGTTCATGTTCAATCTGCGTGATCCGGGAGGCCGGATGAAAAGGGCCCGACTGCATCAGGTGCGCGTAGTGCCACATGGAGGCGGAGAGTTCATCGCCCCGGTTACCAATGGTGACAATCTGGCCCAACAGGGGTTCGTGTTACTTTACGCCGATAACCAGCAGCAGCCGCTGGGACGCAGTGTGAGGATATATGCCGACATCGAAGTCTTCCGAGATGATGGCTCGTCGGTGCGCAAGGAGCTTGAGTTTTCGCTCACCCGCGGCAGCCGGGCGAGCCTGAATATTCCCTGAACAAGCGCCACAATGCACGAACATGGCCCTGGTAGACTCACTTTATGGCTTCCATCTCCTTCTCTGATATGACGGCCGCCCGCGACCGCATCGCCGGCGGCGTTGCTCTCACCCCCTGCCCCTATTCCGCCCCCATCTCGGAAATCAGCGGCTGCGAGGTGTATTGCAAGCTGGAGTTTTTGCAGCGGACGGGGAGCTTTAAGGAGCGCGGGGCGAGGAACGCCTTGCTGCTGCTCGATTCTGCGCAAAAGAAAAAAGGCGTCATCGCGGCCAGCGCCGGCAATCACGCCTTAGCGCTCGCTTACCACGGCGGGCAACTCGGCGTGCCGGTGACGGTGGTAATGCCGATGTATGCTCCGCTGGTGAAGCAGGTCAACTGCCGCCGGGCCGGGGCGAGAATCGTCCTCCATGGTGCCAGCTTTCAAGAAGCCAAAGCCAAGGCGGATGAAATCGCCCAGGAGCAGTCACTCACTTACATCCACGGCTACGACAACCTGGCCATCATCGCCGGCCAGGGGACGCTCGGCTTGGAAGTGGCGGAGCAAGTCCCACATCTCGACGCCATCATCGTTCCTATCGGCGGCGGCGGGCTGATTGCCGGCGTCGCGACGGCCCTCAAACATCTCACGCCCTCCATCCAGGTGATCGGCGTCGAGCCGGCGAATTCCACCTGCTTCACTTCCGCCCTCGCGGAAGGCCGCTGCGTCCGCGTCCCCTCCCAACCAACGCTGGCGGATGGCCTGGCGGTCGGCATCGTCGGCGAAAATGCGTTCGCCATCGCCCGCGGCCTGGTGGACCGGGTGATCAAGGTCAGCGAAGGGGACATCGCCCTGGCCATTGTCCGCTTGATGGAGCTGGAAAAAAGCGTCGTCGAAGGGGCCGGTGCCGCCTCGCTCGCCGCCATTCTCAGCGGGCAACTCACGGACCTCGCGGGCAAGAAAGTCGCCCTCGTCCTCACCGGTGGCAACATCGACCTCACCATCCTCAGCCGCCTGATCGAAAGCGCCCTGGTCGTCGACGGCCGGCTGGTCCGCTTCACGGCCGTCATCAGCGACCGTCCCGGCGGCCTGGCCCGGCTCACCTCGCTCATCGCCCAGGCCGGTGGCAGCGTGAAAGAAATCACCCACGACCGGCTCTTCTCCGGCCCCAACGTCGCCGCCGTCAACGTCCTCTGCACCGTGGAAACACGGGACCAGGCCCACATCGAAGAGCTCTATGTTCATCTGACGGCGAATGGCGTGCGGCATTTTGCCCATTTGGGTAGGGAGTAGGCGACAGACCCAAAGAGAATCTCACAAAGAGGCACAAAGCCGCCGAGCACGGCACTCTCCCACTACTTCTGGTTCGCAATCACCTCCGCCAACTTCCCCTTCATCTCCTTCACCACGTCCGCCATCTCCGGCCTTTCGGCAAGGTTGGTGATTTCCTGCGGATCCTTCTCGTGGTCGTAGAGTTCCGTCCCCCGTTTGCCGTCATCCCACTGGGTGTAGCGATAGCGTTCGCTTCTCACGCTGTATCCCTTGAATCCCGCCGGAGCAGCAGGTTGCTTGTCCTGCTTCGCCCCCGCCTTGGCTTTCGCGGGTTGTCCGCCGCCACGGAAGACTTGCGTCACGGCTACTTTGTTCCAGGTCGCGTCCGGTTTGGCCAGCAGGGGCGACAGGCTCTTTCCCGGCAGGTTTTCCGGCGCTTTCAGTCCGCATAGATCCGCGAGCGTCGGATAGACATCCACCAGTTCCGCGATTCGCGGCGAACCCTGCCCGGCGGTCGTCATGCCGGGGACGGAAACAATCAAGGGCACGCGGGCCGATTCCTCGAACAGGCTCTGCTTCTGCCAAAGGCCGTGCTCGCCGAGGTGATAGCCGTGGTCGCTGTGAAAAACGACAATTGTGTTTTCCCGCAGCTTCAGGCGGTCGAGAGCGTCGAGCAATTTCCCAACCTGCTGATCCATGAAGGTGATGGAAGCAAAGTAGGCTTGCACCGCCTCGCGCTGGAGCTTCTCATCCAGGCCATAGTTGGCGTTCTTCACCGGTATGGCCGGATCGGGAATGTCCTTCCGGTCGTCCGCCGGCATCTTCGCTAGCGGCACTTGGTCCGCCGGGTACATCGCAAAGTACTTCTTGGGGGCGACATACGGCGTATGCGGCCGATAGAAGCCGACGGCCAGGAAGAACGGTTTGTCTTTGTTCTGCTCCAAAAGGCCAATCGCCGCCTCCGCAGCCTTGCCATCGGTCTGCTCTTCGTCCGTGCCGTCCGCCGCCAGCCAACTCAGCGTGCCGCCGAAACTCTTCTTGCCGTCGATGCTGAAAATCTTGTCCTCGTCATCCTTGTCCCGTCCCTTGGGGTTGATCACCTTCTGCCACGACGGCGGGTCATCGAGCCCGTCAGTGCCGATTTGGTTCGGCACGCCGTAATGATACAGCTTGCCCACGCGGGCCACAAAATAGCCGTTCCTTTGAAAGAGCTGCGGCATGGTGACGACATCGGGAATCTTGTCGCGGAACACGAACGCATTGTTATGCACGCCATTCTGGTCCGGCCGCAGGCCGGTCAGAAAACTCGACCGGCTGGGGTTGCAGAGCGGGAACTGGCAATAGGCCCGGTCAAACCGCACTCCCCGTTTCGCCAGCTCATCAATCCGCGGCGACTTCACCTGCGAATGCCCATAGCAACCCAGCGAGTTGTTGAGATCGTCCGAGACGATGTACAGCACATTGAGCTTCCGCGGCTTGTCCTGGGCAATGCTGGACTCCGGCCACGCGAACAGGACGACCATTCCCATAAGAAAGCAGCGCGAGACCATGACTGAGGCTCCTGAGCGGGATTTGATTACGGGCAAGGCGGCCCTATCGTGGCATTATGCCATACCCCCCGCGGCCCGTGGTGCCTGCTTCATTGCCGCGATTCCAAGCGGCTCATCCAGCGATTAGCCGAGAGGGGACCTGTCGCCAGAATGCCAACGAGCGCTCCCACGGCCGCGCCGGCGAGCACGTCGCTGAGATAGTGCGTCTGCGAGTGCATCCGTTGCAGCCCGGCCATGACGACCAGTGCCACGAACAGCCATTTCCCTCGCGGATAGAAGAAGGCCAGCCCGCACGCCAGCCCGGTTGCGGTCGCGGTATGGGCTGACGGAAAAGACTGAGTGAGGTGGACGTGCTGGTGGTCGCCCCACGTCGCGAAGGTTTGCAGGGCGGACTCGGCTACGAACTTCTCATCGAGCGGACGATGCCGGCCAATAAACAGCTTGATCAAATCGGCGAGAAGACCGGCCCCAAACGCCGCGATCGCCAGCCGCGGCAGCAAGCGCCAACCGCGAGGGTCGAGCAAAGTCGCAGCCAGCAAGATGACGGCGACCGTTCCGCCATAGGCAAAGGCTTCGCTGAGCGAAACCAATTTCACCAGATCGCCCCCCCACGGTTTGCCGGAAAAGTACCGCGCGACAGGAAGGTCCATCCACAAAGCACCCCAGGCCAGCAACGCGAGAAGCGCCGGCAATAGCAATCGCTGCCACATCGGCAGCCGGCCTGGCCGCGAAGAATCCGGATTTTCGCCCATGCCAGCGATGCTATCGCGCCTGGCGGAAATGACATAGCCCGCTGCGCCACCAGTCGATAAAATCCCGGCCCTGATAGCACGCCTTTTCGCTGGAGCCAAGGATGGTCATGCGCAATCCGATTCTCGTTCGACTGGCCGGTTGGCTGCTCTCGCAAATCTGCCGTCTCTGGCTCCGCACACTGCGAGTTCACGTCGAAGACGCCACGCCAGGTCATGACCCTCGCAAGTACGGCAACCAGGGTCGCATCTACTGCTTCTGGCACGAGGACATGCTGACGTTGGCTCCTTTGTTCGGCGGGACCGGCATCTACGTACTCATCAGTCGCAGTCACGACGGCGAGTTGATCAGCACTGCGATGGAGTCGCTGGGGCTGCACTCCATCCGCGGCTCAACGAATCGGGGCGGCGAGTCGGCCATCAAGGAAATCATGACCGATCTGGACGGCATCAGCATCGCCATCACCCCCGACGGCCCGCGGGGTCCGCGGCGGGAGTTTCAGCCCGGCGCGGTCTTTCTTGCGTCACGCACGGGCAGGCATCTGATTCCCGTCGGCCTGGCCTATGAGCGGCCGTGGCGCCTGGCGAGTTGGGACAGGTCCGTCATTCCGCGGCCGTTCTCCCGCGTCGTGCTGTGTTCGGTCGGCCCGCTCCCCGTGCCGAATGGGGTGGACAAGGAATCGCTGGAAAAACACCGGCTGAAGATCTCCGTCCTCCTGCACGAATCGACCGAAAGAGCCGAAGCCCTGCTCCGTCGCTGGCGGAAAGGGGAACAGTTGCCGCTGGTTTCGCCGGAGGCGAAAGCAGTCGAAGAAACGCCGTTGTCGAAGGCGGCCTGATCAGAGTGCCACCGGGGAAGAGTCACGCCGCCTGCAATCCACGAATCACCAGCTCCAAGAATTCTCGCGACCGCTTGGCGTTCGCATCGATCTCCTCGGGGGTTGTGGCTTTCACGCCAGGAACGGAAATGTTCTCGCAGCACAGCGGCATCGCCTGGCCCGTGAACGCAACGTTGTGCAGCAGGCGGTAGTGGTCGATCTCGCCCAGACCCGGTCCGCAGTCCTGATTGACGGGAAACAGCCGGTGGTCCTTGATGCAAAAGCTGCGGATGTTGGCGGAGCAGGTTTTGATGTCTTCCAGCGGATTGACCTTCCCCATGGTGTAGTCCATGACGTTGCCGGCGTCGTAGTTCACCTGCACGTTCTGGTCGTCCACCTCGCGGACGATTTCGCCCGTCACTTCCCCAGTCTCGCCGTGCTGCTTCACCACCAGCAGCACGCCGTGATCGCGGGCGATCGGTCCCAATTCCTTGAACCGCTCCACCCACAATTTTCGATTGGGTCCTTTGGTATGGCCAAACGTCAGCACCTGCGGCATGCCGGCCGCTTCCGCCTGCAGGATGCGGCTCTTGAAGACCTCCATCGCCTTGGGATCTTCGGGATAGATGCCGCTGAACATCATCAGCGGCTGCAGACCGAGATCTCGGCAGCACTGACCCAATTCTTTCGCCTTCCCCGGAGCCGCATCCGCTGGCATCACCGGGATGGCCTTGGGTTCTCCCTCTTCCTTATGGGTCGTTCCCCAGGCCACGAATTTGTATCCGGCTTTCTGAATGCCGGTGAGCGCGCGGGACAGCGGATATTGGCTGTAGGGAAGCGTCATGCAGGCGACTTGAAAGTCCGTGGGCATTTTCTTCTCCCCCGCGCTGGCCTCAGCCGCGACCAGGCTCGTGGGACGGAGCGCCGCGCTCGCCAGTCCCAGAGCGAAGGCTTGGAGCACGGTTCGGCGTTGCAGTTCCGCTAGCATTTCGGCACCCTCTACGCTTGAATCTGGCTAATTAACTCCGCGAGCGCCGTGGTTGCCAGTCCCGTGGCAATCAGCGGATCGTTCTCGCGCATCCGGTCGCTCTCGTTCAAATAACTACCGTCCGTGCGCTGCAACTTGAGCAGCATTTCCAGCAGCGCCTTGCGCCGCGCTGCCACGTCGGCAGCGGGAAACATCGGCAGGACTTTGGCCAGCGAGGCAAAGTAATAAAACCGCAGGCCCCGCTGCCAGCCGAGTTCCGGCGGCAGCCCCTCGAAGCCAGGGACGAGCTCCAGGCTGGGGCGCGCCGCCAGCCAGGCCACCGCTTTAGTAATCCGCTTGTCGTCGCTTTTGACTCCCGCCGCCAATAGCGCCCGGATGCCGTCGCACGTCGCCGTGGCATAGGCCCGCGGCTCAAGGCGGGCGTCGTCGCGAAAATCTGCTTTGTTGTTCAGCGACATGGGCTCGGGAGTGAAGCAGAATCCGCCGTCCTTCTGCTGACACTGGCTGGTCCATGCGACCGACCGGCTGAGGGCGGACTCCATCTCGCGGGCCTGGTTGCCCTTGGGATCGTGGCGAAACTCTTTGGCCAGAGCTTCCAAGACCAGGCACGTCACCGAGAGGTTGGTCCCCGTCGTTACGCCATGAGCGTCACCTTGCCCCAAAAAATCCCAGCCGCCGTAGCTGGGGCTCTCCTTGCCAAAGCCCCGCTCGTCTGCACACTGCGCCCCCAATAGATATGTGATCAGTTTATCGCGAGCTCGTTCTTCTCCGGCGAGATCCAACCGCCTCCGGCTTAGCAGCCACAGGGCGGCGCCATAGGTCGGATGATCGAGCGAGCCGTCCGGGCAGGCGATGGTTCCGCGCTTGCCAAATCCCGCCCGCAGGAATTCGAAACCGCGCGTGATGGCTTCTGCCTGTTTTTTACGCCACTCCACCGGCGCGTGGCTGATAGCATCCAGTACAAACGTGGTCAGAGCCGCCCCGCCTTTCAGTTGGCCATAGGTTTGCGAATGCCAGCCGCCATCTTTGCCCTGCGTCCGCGCCAGGTACGCCAACCCTTTGTCCAAAGCCGCTGCCGCATTGGTCTGCAGCTCGCGTCCTTTGTCGTCGGCGGAATCGGCGGATATTGTTGGCATGGGAGTGCTCCAAAGAGTCTATCCTACCGACGGAAGGGGTCGCTTGGGAGACTCAATGTCGGGCAACTCGAGATGCGCGAGGCTTAATCGCTTTCCACCAGCCGAATGGCCGGGCCTATCGAATCAGCCGGGCGTTGAGCCAGTTGGCGTGATCCCCTTCGTCCCCGCGATCAGCGAATTCGACGAGGAGGGTGAGGCGGCGTGCGCCCTTGAGGAGTACGGAGACGGTCATAGGAGCATCACCACCACGGACTACGGGGCTTTCCCATGCGGTCGTCCATTTTCCAGGCTCCGTTTCCAGCAGCACCTTGCCAACGACGCTGCCGCGGCTGGCGGAGCTGTTGTCGAGGGCGAACTGGGCCTCCAGGCGCTGCTCTCCTTTGAGATCGAAGGCGACCCGCGAAGCGCTGTGCATGCCGAGGCCCCGCAGATAAACTCTTTCACCGCACCGGAGCCGGCCGCCAAGGACGTTGCGGTCGATGCCCAGCGGCCACTCGAGCGACGAGAACGGAATATGCTTGTAAGACGGGGTCGGCAGCGCGGAGAGATAGGTGACGCTCGGCGAGCTCGTTTGCAGCAGCGTCACCTGGTCCCAGAATGTTGTCGCGGCGTCGTCACCTGTTTCCTGGAAGGCCTTGAGTGTCCCTCCCCCAGTGAGATCGACGACGACCTGATCCTTCTCGGCTGCGATCTTCCGAGCCAGCAGAAGCGATCCGTCCTTCATCCCCATTCGGGCCGCGGGACGGGCCTTGTTGGACGGGCTTTGCGCTGCGCTGAATACGACCGCGGTGACTTTGGCCAGCGGAATGACAAGCGGCTCTGTGGCTCCGCGACGGGCCAGCTTGAGGACTTCGGCCTGAGGCGGCGGAGCCGGCGGCTGGAAACGGCCGTAACGCGGCAACGAGACGTCGCGGCCACTGATGACCTCGCCGCTGGAGAGCCAGACCTGATCTTCCTTCCGCTCGCCGGTGGCCAGCTTCTGCAGTTGCTTGTCCCGCTCCAGGGGATCGGCGGAGGGCTGATAGAGAATGGCGGTCAACTGTTTGAGCGGAATTGTGGACTCGTTCCACATGACGCGGCCGAGACCGGATGCGTCGCCCAGCGCGACACTCTCCGCTCCCAACTCTAGCACATCCGCCACCACAACACTTCCGTCGGCGAGCACTAGTTGCGGGCCCGTGGAAGCATCGCGGTAGTTTCCCCAGAGAGCCAGATCCGCCAAAGCCAACACCCGTTCTTTTCCTTCGGTCGCCAGGCTGATGTTCCACTCGGGGTCGATGCTCGCGAGCTTGCCAGCAAAGGGCTCGCCGCGAACGGGATGGGCCAGCGGCAGCGGTTCGACGGCAATGGTCGATATTGCGACGAGCAGGAATCCCACGAGGGGCGGGAAAATGGATTTCATTTACCGCTGAAAGATCGGAAGGTAGTTGTTGGGCATCTGCAAGATGATGCAGGACATGGCGGTGCCGTACTCAGAACAGATCAGGTCCTGCCACGAGCCGTCCGGCTGTTGCTGGCGGACGAGGACGTCCTGAATGACGGGATACCACTTTTTCCAATTCTCGCCGCCCGCCTGCCACATCGCCTGCACCGCGTAGTAGTGGCCGTACATCGCGTGCGTGTCACGGCTGAAGTCTTCGGCCCGCGGCATGTTCTGCAGAAGGTAGTCGAGCCCCTTGCGAATTTCGTCCCCTTCGTAGATGCCCGCGCTGTACAGGGCCACGATTCCCGCTGCCGAACGCGGGAAGCGGCTCGGCCCGCCGGAGAGCTGGTACATGAAGCCGCCGTCGGAATTCTGAGCCCGCTTGACGTAGTCGATGCAGCGATCGATGGTCTCGTTGGGGACATAAATACCGGCGTTGCGAGCCGCCCGCAGGGCCATGACTTGGCAGATTGTGACCGAAACATCTGCCTCCGCCGGTTTGGGCTGATAGCGCCAGCCCCCTTCCGAATTCTGCGTCGTGCAGATGAGCTTGACCGCGCTTTCCAGCTTCTGCCGGACTTCGGGATCGGTGGACATGCCGTAGACTTCCGCCAGGAACAGCGTGGCGAAGCCGTGGTCGTACATCGGCCCGTGGCTGGTGTATTCGCGGAGAGAAACGAAGCCGCTGTCGTCCGCCGCTTTGACGATATAGCCGATGCAGCGGTTGATGTGGTGGCCGTATTCGCCGCGGCCAGGCGTGGTCCCGCCGGCCAGAAACGCCATGCCGGAGAGCGCCACCACCGCCGCGTTGCGACCAAATCCGGTGCTCTTGAACGAACCATCTTCCACCTGCCGTCCGCCAAGCCAGGCCAGCCCCCGGTCAATCGACTGCTGCGTGGCCGGCTTGAGAAGCTCGGCGGCAATGCGGTCCTGGTCGCCGGAACCTTGAGCAGAGAGGAGCCGAGGGAGAACGAAAAAAGAACTGGCGGCCAGGCTGCCTTGGGCGATGAATCGGCCAGGATCTGCCCCGCGCTGGGGTCGACCAGCCGGTTGAGGCAGCGCAGCAGCGTCGACTTGCCGGCGCCGCTGGGCCCGAGGATGACGAGGAATTCGCCCGCCCGCACGTCGATGCTG
>SXOA01000186.1 GCA_005778405.1 Planctomycetaceae bacterium | reverse complement strand
GCGATGGACCGGATTGTGGCCATCCACAAAAAACTCCCCAACTGCCACCTCGTCATGCACGGCAGCTCGTCGGTCCCGCAGGACTTGCAGGATGAGATCAACCGCTACGGCGGCCAAATCAAACAGACCTGGGGCGTACCGGTCGAAGAGATTCAGCACGGCATCAAAAACGGCGTCCGCAAAATCAACGTCGACACCGACTGCCGCCTGGCCATCACAGGGGCCATCCGCAAAGTCCTCTGGGAAACCCCCGACAAGTTCGACCCCCGCGACTACCTCAAGCCGGCCCGCGCCGCCATGCAAAAAGTCTGCGTCGCCCGGATGAAATCCTTCGGCCAGGCCGGCAGCGCCAGCAAGCTGCGGGCCAAGCTGGCGAAGTAGACTCGCGCTGGAGTCCCGCCTTCAGGCGGCGATTGAGTTTCCACTCGCCAGCTTGCTGTTGAATTCGATCCCCCCTGATTCAACACGCCTCACGGTATGAAAAAACAGGGTCCGTGTCGAATCCGCGCCCCCTCAATTCAACACCCCGGCGACACTCCCCCCTCGCTTTAGCGTCATCCTAAACGCAGCCTTTTTCTACCCGTCTCAAATCTCAAATTCCAGATCTCAAATCCACTTCTCACAGCGCCTCGCGCACCCTCTCGCCTCGATCTGCTGCACCATCCTTTTCACTTGTCAAAGACCCCGCCGGATTCTCGCTGGCCCGACTGGACAATAGTGTACACTATATCATGCCTTCGGCAAGCCCCTTCAGAAAAAATGGCCAAAACTTTCTGCCTCGGCCAGTTGGGACTCGCAGGTCCCCACTGTCGGTTAAAGGCCTTCTGTCCGCCGGACGAGGAGGCTTTCGTGTCAGGCAAACATAATCCCACGTCCAACAACGAGAAGATTGTACGGCATGCTCCCCATTCTGTCGTTTTTCGGGCAACGCGTACCGGCAATGTCAAAGGTCGCAAATTCACCGCTACCGGCTGACTATCAAAGTCGCCAAACCGGCTGTAGATTAGGAGAACTTGAGCTCATTGTGAGTAACGTCATTGCCTGCCAAGAGTCGCACCCAAGTTTTAAGTGATCACTTCGACGCAGTGGGCAGAGGATGCTTATGCCTGAAAAAGACTACACAGAGTTTCGCACAACAATCGAAACGCTCATTGCCAAAATCAAGCGCTTTCAATCTCGACCACTTGGCGAGCAAAACACTAAGGCTTCCTTGATCGAGCCGTTGTTAGAAGCACTCGGCTGGGATGTTCGCGACGCGGATGAGGTGCATCACGAGTACAAGGCGAGATCGAAGGACAAGCCTGTCGATTACTCGCTGCAAATGCTGCGGAAACCGCGATTATTTATCGAAGCCAAAGGGCTCGGCGAGAACCTCGGGGATCGCAAATGGATTTCGCAGATTCTCGGATACGCGACGGTTGCCGGAGTGACGTGGTGTGTTCTCACCGATGGCGACGAGTACCGATTTTACAACGCCAATGCGCCCGTTGACGCCGATGAAAAGTTGTTCTGCCAGGTCAAGCTGAGCGATGGCTTTAGCGACCGAAGCGCGAGGACTTTGGACTTGATCTCCCGAAGCAACATTGAAGGAAACCTGCTTGACCAGTTCTAGGATGCTCATTATGTGGATCGACAAGTGAATGCCGTCCTAAGGCAACTGGTCACGACGGCTGATCGCGGACTTGTCCGCTTGATTCGGCGTAATGAGCCAAAGCTGACTGCTCGCGAAATCGGCGAGTCCATTCTGCGACATGACATCCAAATCGACGCGCCCCAAGCGTGGAACGTGGCGAAAAATTCTCTACCTCCACAGTCCGTCGCGACGGTGCCACGCGCCGTGAAAAAGAACCCCAAACGCGACACTAATCGTCAGGAATCTCGTGTCAAACTGAGTGACGTCATTAAAGCAGGGATTATTGCAGCGCCAATGGCGCTATTTCGCAAATACAAGGGCAAAGTCTTGCAGGCAACCATGCACAAGGATGGGACGGTCGAATTTCTGGGCGAGAGGTTCTCGACATGTTCGCGCGCGGGCGACAAAGCACGTAGTACCGTGACTGGAAGACAGATGGCCACGAACGGCTGGAAATTCTGGCAGTATACGGATGCGACGGGTAAGAAGCGTGAATTGGATTACGCGAGAGAGATTTACCTGGCAAATGCTCGCTCGACCTAGAATCCGCAGTTGAGTCGAGGCTGGCCAATGGCTGACGAATCGCCAAAATCCGAAATCATCCTGTACCAGACCGAGGATGGCCGGACACGGATTCAGTGCCGGTTTGAGAACGAGACGATTTGGCTGACACAGGCGCTGATTGCGGAATTGTTTCAGAAGGACGTGCGGACCGTCAATGAGCACCTCGTCAACATTTACGAAGAAGGGGAGCTCGATGCGGACGCAACTATCCGGAAATTCCGGATAGTTCGAATCGAGGGAACTCGCGAGGTGTCTCGCGAAATCGAGCACTATTGCTTGCCCGCAATCATCGCCGTCGGCTATCGCGTCAAGTCATTACGCGGCACCCAGTTCCGCCAGTGGGCGACGGCTCGGCTGCATGAGTACCTGGTGAAAGGATTCACCATGGACGACGAGAGGCTGAAGAATCCGCCGGGGCCGGGGGTGCCGGATTATTTTGACGAGCTGCTGGAGCGGATCCGGGACATTCGGGCCAGCGAGCGGCGGATGTACCTGCGGGTGCGGGAGATTCTGGCGCTGGCGCCGATTATGCTCCCGCGGAGGCCGAGACGCAGTTGTTCTTCAAGACCGTGCAGAACAAGCTCCACTTTGCCGTCAGCGGCCAGACCGCGCCGGAGCTCATCGCCGGGCGGGCCGATGCGATTCAGCCGAACATGGGGCTGACGAGTTGGAAAGGGAGCAAAGTGTTGAAGACGGACGTAACCACGGCGAAAAACTATCTACGGGAAGTGGAAATCAGCGAACTCAACCGGATTGTCGTGATGTTCCTCGATTACGCCGAGGACCAGGCCAAGCGCCGCTAGTAGGTTTTCCTGGCTGATTGGAAGGAGAAACTGGACGAGTTTCTCCGCTTCAACGAGCGGGGCGTACTGCCGGACGCGGGGAAAGTTTCTCGCGAAGCGGCTGATGAGAGGGCGGAGCGAGAATACGAAGAGTTCAGCAAGCGGCGGCGAGTGGAAACAGAGTCCAAAGCGGAGCAGGACGCGGTTCGGGAGTTGGAGGACGTGGTGAAGAAATTGCCGAAAAAGAAGGGAAAGAAGAAGGAGTGAAGAATGCCGCGCTCACAGAGTGAGCGGGCTACATTGGCTACATGAGTTCCCGAATCGGTGCCGGGTCGCTGACGAGATGCGTGGGCCGGCCTTGGGGCGTGTACAGCATTTTGTCGGGGTTGATGCCGAGTTTGGTGTAGATGGTGCTGACGAAGTTTTCCGGAGAGAGGACGCGGGTGTCGGCGGCGTAGCCCTTGCGGTCGGTGGAGCCGACGACGACTCCGCCGGGGGTGCCGCCGCCGGCCATAAGGACGGACATGGCATTGGCCCAGTGGTCGCGGCCCGGTTTGTTTTGGCCGGAGAGGGTGCTGATGGCGGGGGTGCGGCCAAATTCGCCGAGGGCGACGACGAGCGTGCTTTCGAGCAGGCCGTGGTCCGCCAGGTCGCTGATGAGCGTGGCCACCGTGTTATCCCACTCCGGCAGCCGTTTGGAGCAGGCCCCGAAGATGTCGGAATGATGGTCCCAGCCGCCGTCGTTGATGGTGATGAAAGGGACGCCGGCCTGGACGAGGCGGCGGGCGAGGAGGGCCCGCTGGCCGAGGCCGTTGCGGCCATAGGCGGAGCGGACTTTATCGGGCTCGCTGTGGATGTCGAACGCGGCCTGGGCCTCTTTGGAGGTGACGAGGTCGTACCCTTGGCGATAGTACGCGTCAAATCCGCTGACGGGGTCGCCGGTGGAGGGGTCGTTGTAGCGCTCGATCTTGTCGACGAGCTTTTTGAGATCCGTGCGGCTGGAGAAGCGTCCCTCGGTGAGGCCGCGAGGGAGGGCGACGTCGCGGACGCGGAAGTTCTCGTTGTTCGGGTCGCCATCGACGACGAAAGGGGCGTACTTAGCCCCCAGGAAATTCGGGCCGCCGGAGCGTGACATCGAAGGGATGGAGAAATAGGCCGGCAGGCCGTTGTCCTTGCCAAGTTCATGGGCCGCGACGCTCCCCATGCTCGGATGAAAGCTGACGAATGCGCCGCAGCCGACGGGGATGCGAGGCGGAGCCCCTGTCATCATGTAGTGGTTGCCGGCTCCGTGGTTCCCCTGGTCGTGGCGGATGGAGCGGATAATCGAGAACTTGTCGAGGCTCGCGGCCAACTTCGTCATGTGCTGGCTGAACTCGATGCCGGAGACTTTGGTCGGGATGGCGGAGAAGTCGCCGCGGATTTCAGCGGGGGCATCAGGCTTGGGGTCGAACGTTTCGAAGTGCGTCGGGCCGCCGTCCATCCAGATCAAGATGCAGCTTTTGGCCTTGGCTTTGATGCCGGAATCCGCTGCCTGAGCTTGAAAACGGAGGGCGCTCACAAGGCCGCCACCGAGGAGCGAACCGAGGCCGAGTTGGAGGCAGTCGCGACGGGAGAGCATGAGAGGGGGTCTCGTCGGGGCGGGATTTTCAGGCGGGAGGGGCGTATTGTTATGCCGCGTAACCGGCCAGCTTCCGCAGGCCGCTCGCCGGGAAATATCTACGTCTGTTTATCTTATCGGCTGATGGCGGAATATGCTACTGGATTATTGGGGCAAACGGGACCTGGCAGCACCCGTTCACTTCATTTTCCTTTGGGTTCCTTGGGCGTCTCCTTCGCAGGAGAGCCGTATTCCTTGGCCCACTTGGTGAGAAATTCTTGGGCTCGCGGGGTGCCATAGTCTTTGAGCTTTCCCGCGTTGATGATCGTGTTGGCGATGCGGCCGACTTCCTTGCGGGCGGCAGCGTTCTTCACCACAAACTTCTCCACGGCAGCCGCCGCGGCATCGACGTCTTCCGGTGTTGCCTTCAGTTGAATGACCGGGCGAAGCAACCCGCGGAGCTCATCCAGGTTGGGGCCGTTTTGGGGGTCCGGCCGCTTCATTTCCGAGGCACCGGCAATGTCCTCGAGCTTCGGAACCTTTCCTCCGGCGACGGCGACCACGGCGGTCAATATCTTGGGAAGGTCAGCTTGCAGGCTGGGTTGTACGATCGCGAAATTGGCCGTCACTTTCCCTTCCTTCGCCACCAGAATCGTCAGCGTGACTTTGCGGTTGAGCCCGTAACTGCCGGGGCCTTCTTTGCCCCCTTCGGAAATCCCCAGCGGAGCAGCCGCGGTGAGGGCGTGCTGCATCCGCTTGATGTTGTTCTCCGCTTCGGTGGCGTCGTCACTGAGCCAGACCACCCCGGTCGCCAACTCATCCTTCGCCCGGCTGGTCGTGTAAGAAGTCAGCACGCGCGTCAACCCAATCGAGGGGCGGTTCACGTCGTGCACGAAAATCAGCACGAGCGGCTTGCCGTCCGCCTGCTTCACGAAATCCAGCTCCTTCCCTTCGTCCCCGAGCACGCCGCGGACTTTGAAGGAAGGCAACTTCTCGCCGACCTGGGGTCCGGAGAACAACTCTTCCTTCGGTTTGTCTTCCGCCGCCGCTTCCTTCTTGGGCCGATCTTGCGCGGCCAGGTGAGCTGCCGCCAGCGGCAGTAGCAACAGAGAGAACGTGAATAGGGTGCGCATGGGAAGATCCAAAAAATGGGTGGTGTAGAGGATTTGCATCCAGCCCGCATCTTGGCGTAGGACGCGGGCGGCGTCAACTTGTCGGTAGCTGGAGAGACATGGCAAGTTTTCCGGCGAGTATACTTAGCGACCGCCGGCCGGTTTTTGACGTGAATCTTGAGGGAGTGCAATTATGACTCGCGCCTCTTCGATTGCCACCTGTTTGGGTCTGATCTGCTTGACTTCAGCCGCGAGCGCTGCCGAGCCGCCAATCCTCAAAGTTGAAGGTCAGCCGCTGGCGGCGCAGGTGAAGCGCGTTGTCGATGCGCTGGAGTTGCTGGGGACTCCACTTTCGGCGGATGTTCTCCGTGAGCTGCAGCCGGCAATCGACGCCAAGGACGCTGCGAGGATTCAGAGAATCCTCGACACGCGGGCGATGTTTGTGGTGGACGATCAGGGGGACGGGAAAGTTGCTGCGTCGCTGGGAGCGATGAAACCTATGCTCCAACAGGGAGGATTCACTCCCGCCCTCGTGAAGGTGCTCAATCGGGCCGGCAGCAAGCGGGATCGGCTTTCGATCCAGAGCCCGCAGGCGGGGGCGGTGTATTCGGGTGCCAGCAAAGGGAGCCTGGAACGGCAACAGCAGACGGAGCTGAACGCTTTGGAAAACAAGGAGGGACGGAAAGATCGTTTTCTGGCCGTGGACATATTCACTTCCCAGCCGCTGGCGGCTACGCTGAGCGGACTCGAAGTCGAATATGTGGTTGCTCTTCTCTACAGTCACGAAGCCGGCCCGCGCGAAGCAACTCTTTCCTTTCATTTCCAGGACGAGCGCATGCCGGCGGCCACGCCGCGGACGGCGGAGTTGAAGGTCGGCCTGGACGTGAAACCGGCCATTCCCGTGAAGCTCAGCGTTCGCGACCACGATGGCACACCGACCTTCGCCAGGCTGATTTTTCAGGATCAGCGGGGGCATATCCATCCGCTACAAGCCAAACGTCTCGCCCCTGACCTCTTTTTCCAGCCGCAGGTTTATCGGGCGGACGGCGAGACGGTTTTGCTCCCACCGGGTGAATTCACGCTTGCTTACAGCCGCGGGCCGGAATACCGGGTGCTGACGAAAACGGTGATCGTTAAGCCGGAAGTGCCCGCGACGGTGGAAATCAAATTGGAGCGCTGGGTCAATCCAGCGACGTTCGGCTTCTACTCCGGCGACCATCACATCCACGCCGCCGGCTGTGCACATTACACGAGCCCGACCGAGGGTATCAAGCCGGAGGACATGTTCCGGCAAGTGAAGGGTGAAGGTCTCAACGTTGGCTGCGTTCTGACCTGGGGGCCGTGCTACCGCTACCAGCGGCAGTTCTTTCAGGAGTCGCCGCTTACCATCAGCGAGCCGCTGACACTCCTGAAATATGACCTGGAGATCAGCGGCTTTGGCTCGCAAGCCCTGGGGCACGTCTGCCTGCTCAATCTCAAGGACCAGACTTATCCGGGGAGCGATGGCACCGAGACCAAAGGGTGGCCAACATGGACGACGCCGGTCATGCGGTGGTGCAAGGAGCAAGGTGGGGTGACGGGATATGCCCATTCGGCAAGTGGAATGGCGATTGATCCGACGAATGCCGCGGCGAGACTCTTGGCGAAGAATGATGCGAACAAGGACGGCAAACTTGATTTGCGCGAAACCGCCAGCGGGGTACTGACGGAGCCTTTTGAACGGTCGGATGTCGACAAAGACAAGTTTCTTTCGCTCATGGAATTGACCGCGGCGCACGACCGGGCCGCGGACCAACTCCCGAACCTGGCGATTCCGGAAATGAACGGGGTCGGTGCGATGGAAGCACCCGTCAGCGTGGCGGAAGGAGTCTGCGACTTCATCAGCGCGATGGACACTGAGCGGATCCAGGAATGGAACACCTGGTATCACCTCATGAACTGCGGCTTTCCGGTGAAGGCCAGCGGCGAGACCGATTTTCCCTGCATGAGCAGCAGGAACGTGGGCCAGGGACGGGTGTATGTTCAGCCGTTGGCGAAAGTTCCCCCCCGCTCTGGCAAAGAAGCCAGCAGATTATCCTACGACGCCTGGTGTGAGGGAATCCGCCTAGGCCGCTCTTATGTCTCGGACGGGTACGCTCATCCACTCGTCTTCACCGTGGAGGACATTGCGCCAGGTCATTCTGAGGTCAAGCTGGATGGACCGGCAAAACTAAAGGTTGTCTGTAAAGTGACTTTTGCCCCAGCCACCCCCAAAGCAGTTGCTACCGGCGTGATCTCGTCCAAGGAAGGCCGCCGCGTCCAGGGGGACACTCGCATCCTGCACCTGCCCCGGGAGGATGAAGAAATGGTCCCCGGCGGTGAGCGGCTGGTGGAGCTCGTGGTCAACGGCTTGCCAGTCGCTTCGCAGATGGTTCCCGCGGACGGCAAGCCTCACGACATCGTCTGGGAAGTCAACATCAAACAGTCGAGCTGGGTCGCGCTCCGGCACTTTCCGCAGTTCCATACCAACCCCGTGAACGTGCTCGTCACCGGCAAACCAATCCGCGCCTCGCGCGCTAGCGCGGTCTGGTGCCAGGACGTGATCGATCTTCTGTGGAAAAACCGCGAGCGGCAAATTGCCGAGCCGGAGCGGGCCGCGGCGAAAGCAGCGTTCAGCCGGGCGAAGGAGCGTTACAAGGTCATTGCCGCGGAATGCGCGGAAGGAAGTTAGTTACCGCTGAAACCTGAGCGTGTCCTTCCCCATCGACGACGCATAGAAAATGTCCGCGATTGGATCCCAAGCGTAGTTCGGGCCGACACCCCCGACGCTGAAGCCTTCCGGCAACTTGGCCACCAGCTTCCACGACTCGCCGCCGTCCTTAGTTTCGTGAAAGCCGTCTTTGGCGACGACGATCATGTGCTCAGCCGACTTGCCCCAGAGTGGGCCGACGACGCCGGGCTGTGGCTTGCCGGGGACGGACCAGGACTTCCCTGCGTCCTTGCTCACCAGCAGACCTTTGTCGCTGGGCCAATAGCAAGTCTTGTCGCGGACTCGCATCACGTTCGCTGCCGGCGTGATATCGCTGACGCTGGCCCAAGTCTTACCGCCATCTTCGCTCCTCACGATTCCTTTCCCGCGACTGCCGAGAAGGATCCTTTCATTCATGATACCGACGTGAGTGAAACCCTTGTCGAGGTCTTTCCACGAGGCCCCAGCATCGGTGGAGAGTGTGAGCTGGCCCTCTTTCTCGTGCACGATGGCCAGGAAGCACTTGCCGGAGGCGTACCAATCGACGGCTCCGAAATCGAGGTGGCTCACCTTCGAGGCGTGCCACGTTTTGCCGCCGTCGTCCGTCCATCCGCTGGAGCCGTAGATCATGAAACACATCAGCCGCTTGCCGGCGGGGTCGAAGTTGAGTGCGAAGCCTGTCTCACACCGCCCGCCAATCTCCCCTTTGTCGGCCCGGGCGAACGTCTCGCCCTGATCGGTGCTCTTTTAAAGGCCTTGGTCCGGGACGCACATGTACACGTCGCCGTTCGCCGTATCCACCGCAACTCCCGCCGTCTTCCCGGGATAACCGGGCTTCACCTTCGACAGTACGCCGGCGGAGATCGGCTGCCAGACTTCTTTATCGGCCGCGAGAGAATCGGCGGAAAAAACCAGCAACAGAACCGGGACCATGAACAAACAAAGTCGTTGCATTATTCTTCTCCCACGCAAAACAAGTGCTTTTGTCCCTTCAAATAGAGCCGCCCGTTTGCGGCCGCCGCGGACGAGGCATGCGGCTCACTCAGGTCATTGGTCGCCAGCAGTTTGAACATCGGCCCGCTTTGTATCACAAAGGTCTTCCCCGCGCTGGCAAAGTACAGGCGTCCGCTCGGCGTCGTGATCGGACTCGAAGCCGTCGATACACCGTCCAGTCGTTTGGCATACGCTTCCTTCCCGTCCACCATCGCAAAGCATTTCAGCACGCCTGGATTATGCAGCCGATAGAGGTAATCCCCGACAATGGCCGGCGACGACAGGCCTTCGGGAATCTGGTCAATCTTCCATTTAATGTGTGTGGCGGTGACGTCTCCCTTTCCGCTCGCGTCCACCAAAAACCCCGGCCCGCCTCGGCCGCTGTCGGTGTAGACGAGCCCGCGAGCAAAGACCGGTGCGGTGACGTCCCCCGGCATCTTGCACCACCAGATTTTCTCCCCCGTCTCGGGATTAAGCCCTTGCAGCTCATTCGAGGCAGCAACGAGAAGCTGCGCCGCCTCTCCTTTTGGCTCGCCATTCAACACGAGCACCGGCGTTGTATGCCCAAACGACACTTCGGGCCGCTTCTTCTCCCAGACCACGTCTCCAGTCTTCACATCATGCGCTGTGAGAGTTGATTTTTTTCCATTGCGATCCGCCAGCACCAGCAACTTGCCGCCGTAGAGTATCGGGCTGGAGGCAATCGCCACATCGAATGACTGCCAATCGGGAATCTCCTTATGCCACGCGAGCATCCCGTTCAGTTCGACAGCCGCCACGATGGACGAGCCAAAGATGACGTAGACGCGCTGGCCATCGACGACCGGAGTCGGGGCACAGTAGCCGCCGCGCAGATCGCTGAGCTTCCACGGCCCAGCGGGAACCTGCACGTCCCACAATTGCTTGCCATCCTGTTCGTCGTAGCACGTCACATGCTGCTCGGGGATTTCGCTGGTCGGCTGTTTCTCGGACCAGAATGCCGTGGTCACGATCACACGACCAGAAATCACCACCGGGCTCGACTGGTTGTGGTCCGGATTTCCGCCGCGACTTGTCGCCGGCAAAGGCGCTTTCCAGACCACGTTTTTTCCAGAGGGGCCGTCCCATTCCAGCGGCAGCACGGCAACGCTGTAGCCTTTCGCAAAGTTCCCGCGAAACCCTTCCCAGCGAGCGCTGAGCCCGTCTTCGGCGGAGGCGATGCCGACGAGCGGAATCCCGATGGAAAGTAAACACAAAAATCCTACTCTGGACAATCTCTGGTACCTCTGGTCGCCGCTCGTCAAACTGCACCTCCTGAGATTCACATGCAAGTTCATGAGAAATGAGTTTCCGCTCCAGCTATTTGCGTGGATTCTCGCACCAGACCACATTCTTGCTGAGCTGACCGGCGATGAGCAAGTCGAGATCCCCATCCAGGTCAATGTCCACGGCCCGGATGTCGTAAGCCGCCTGATCCGCCGCCACGAGGTGGTTTTTGAATTTTCCTTTCCCATCGTTTTCAAACCAGAATGCCTGACGATCTCCGTAAGCACAGGTGGCAGCGTCCAAGTCGCCGTCGGCGTCCACGTCCACCACCACCAGCGAATGAGCCTCCAGGAGCGTTTCGTGAATGACGTGTTCGCGCCAGTCAGGTGCCTCGAACCAGATCACGCCACGACCGTGCCCGCGGGTCGCGATGAAGTCCGTCTTGCCGTCCCCATTGACGTCTGCAGGCTGAATGTTGGTCGCGCCGGGCTGATTATTGGCGATCAAGGTTTTCTTCCAGGGGCCAGTCGGGTCCTTGGGAGCTTCCCAATACGCAAACCACTCGCCGCTCTTGCTTTCGTCCTGCGGACCCCCTTTGGCCCCGAGTGAAATATCGAGCCGGCCATCGCCATTCACATCCCCCACGCCAAAGTAATGGCTCAGCCCCGGCGCGTCCTCCTTGGCGAAAATGAACCGCTCCCAGCGCTCGGCCTGGTGGACATCCTTCGGCACTCGCAGCCAAGCGGCCGAATTGGGAAACGGCTTCAGCGGCTGGGCACTGTTGGCTATCAGGTCGGGCTTGCCGTCTCCGTCGATGTCCCCCTTGAGAAGTCCGTGAATGCCGTTTACCTGATCGTCCACGATCCGCTGCGTCCACTTCCCTGCCAGCGGCTTCGCCGGCTGTTCGAGCCAAATGATCAAGCCCGGCATATACCGCGCGCCGATCCAGTCGAGATCGCCGTCCCCGTCGACGTCGAACAATTCGCTGTGGATGAAATCGTGCCCGGCACCCTCCGCCAGAATCACTTCCCGCCAGTCTGGTGCTGTGTTTTTGTCAGCGGGCTGCGCGACAAACAGCCGCGTCTTGCCGCCGCTGTTGCTGATAACGTCCGGCTTACCGTCCCGCGTAAGATCCCCGGCCACCGCCGTGCTGGTATGCAGGCCTTCATGGACAACGTGCTTTTTCCAAGTTTCCTCCGCCCAAACCGTGGCAGCACCCCAGGCGACAATCGCCGCAGCGACGAAGAACGTCCGCCCGCTCCCAAAGAAACGCATTCTGTTCTTCACTTTTCCATACTCCTGTTTTGGTTCGTTCAACGGACATGGGCACTCCGGACACCCACATCACCATGCTAGCAGCCGCAGTTACACCCGCGGAACTGCCGATACAGATTGTTGCGAAACAGCGCCCCTGTCTTCTGACCTCTGTCCCCACCTCTCCTCCATGTCCCAAGACGCCGCCAGCGATGACCTGCTTGCTTCCGCTTCCGGTGTGCCGTCGGAGTTGCCGCTGGATGAGACTGTTCAGCCGCGGGAGCATTTCATTCCCCTGCGGAAGGCGGAGTTGGTGACGCTGTTGGCGAACGACAAAACGCTTTCCACCGAAGAGCGGCAGCAGTTTTTGGAGCTCTGCCAACTGGTCGGCTCGACCATCCACTTCGATTACCACCGGAAACTGGAAGAGCTCAAGGAAGCCTACTTCAGCCTCGACCCGGACGTGGATGAGCGGACCCGCGAGGCCAGTAGCCCGGCGCAGGAAGAACAGCAGGCGGGCATTGTGTTCCAAAAGTTCGGCCAGATGATGGAGCGGGCCAACTTTCGCAAACTGAGCTCGGAAGAGGTGCACACTTCGCTGGAGTCCGCGAGCCACTGGGGGCTCAACCTGAACGTCGATTTCAAGATCTTCGAGCGGCTGGATGTGTATGCCCGCGGCGACGTGCTGGGGAAACGCAAGGTGCGGACCTGGCAAAAGTGGTATCGCGAAACGACGATCGACGTGCCAACGTACCAGCGCCTGGCAGTGGCGTTTCGGCTGGCGGAGGAGAGCCCTCTCGGGCCGCGGGAAGCCGCCGTGCCGCACCACCGACCCATCGCGATGAAGCTGTTCAAGAACATTCCCAAAGTGGACCTGGAGATGCTGCTGCCGGGGACGCGGGTGAAAATGACACTGCTGGATCAAGGCAAGATCTGGATTCCCACGCTGTCGGGTGTCGGCTTGGCACTGTTCAAGCTGTTCACCAGGGCGGCGGCCACGGCGCTCGCCGGTTTTTCGGGAATGCTCGGATTTCTGATCCTGCTGGCCGGCACGATCGGCTATGGGGTGAAAGCCTTCATGGGGTATCTCAACACCAAGGACAAATACCAGCTCAGCCTGACCCGCAGCCTGTACTTTCAGAATCTCGATAACAACGCCGGCGTCTTCTTTCGCCTGCTCGACGAAGCCGAGGAGCAGGAATTCCGCGAGGCGGTGCTCGCCTGGTGGCTCCTCTGGCGGCAAGCCAATGGGGGGGATGACGGCGGCTGGACCGCGAAGCAGATCGACCGGGCGGCCGAGAAACTGCTGCGAGAGCGCTGCAACCTGAGGGTTGACTTCGAAATCGAGGACGCGCTGGACAAGCTCCGGCGGATGAACCTGATTGAGGCGTTGCCGGGAGGAAAATGGCGAGTGGCCTCCATCTCGGCCGCGCTCTATGAGCTCGATCGGGCCTGGGACAACTTCTTCACCTATCATCAGGCCCCCCAAGAATCGCCCAAAAAGAACGTGCTTCGAGTGCTGCAAGCGGCGTAGCGTGGCGGCCTTTTCCTCCCCCGCGCGACTATAACCAAGCGTATGCTCCAACTTCTGCACATTCTGCTGCTCTCTTTGCACCTGATTTGTATGAATGTCGCCTCGGGTGCGCCGCTGGTCTGCATTTGGCTGGAATGGAAACTGCGGAAGGGGAATAACGGCGAAACCAGATCGGCAGCGGATTATCTGGCGGCCATGACCGTGATCACGCTCGTCGCCGGCTCGCTGCTAGGGCTGGTGATGGGGTTGCTGCTTTGGACGCCGGAATATGCAGCCGTTTGGACAAAACGACTGGGGCATAAGATGCACTGGGGAGGACTGGAACTGTTGTTCTCGTTGGTGATTCTGGCGGGATACTGGGCCTGGCGGAAGCGAACCGCGGCCAGCGGGTTGGTTGGAGTGAGTTGCAAGGTCGCTCTGTTGCTTTTCGCCAGCACCAATCTGCTCTATCACTTCCCGCCCCTATTTCTGATTGCGGGAAAGCTAGCGGACGGCGATCAAGCGAGCTCGGAGCCGGTAAAGGGAAGACTCTTCGTGCAGGAGATGCTCTCGGGCGAAATACCGGCGCTGTGGATTCACTTCGCGGTTGCTTCGCTGGCGATGGCCGGCATCATGCTCCTGGGGCTGGCATTGCGGATGAGCCGCCGAGGAGCGCCGGCGGACGAGGTCTCGCGCGTCGCCATTTGGGGAGGCTATTGGGGGCTGATTCCGTCGCTGTTGCAGTTGCCGGTCGGGCTGTGGGTGATCAGCACGCTGCCACCGGGCTCGCAGTCGCGCATCATGGGCAGCAGCGGCCTGGCAACAGTCTTCTTCCTCGCGGGAATTGTGGCGGCCCTTTGGCTGCTACGGGAATTGGTTTCCATCGCGATGGGAGAGACCGCTCGTGGCAATTTGATCCGCGCGATGATCGCGATGGTGGTCGTGGTGGTGCTGATGACGGGCACGCACCAATTCGCCAAAGAGCGTTCCGAAGATCTGATCAAGCGAGCGATGACCAGCAAAAAAACCCGCGAGAATCCTCGCGGGTTAATGGACTCAATGGCGGGGGCCCCGCAGCGCAGCTTGCTTAGAAGTTGATATCCGTAACTTCATTATCCGTCCGGTGCCCCAGGCGGTTGAAGTTGACGCGGTTCATCGAATAAGGCATGAACTTGATCGCTCCGTCGGCAAAAGCGCAGTTCAATCCGTTGGCGTGGGCCGAGCCGAATTGATAGCCAATGTCTCCGACCAATCCGCTGTCCTGCTCACTCTGGGAGCGGATATCGGGGCCAAAAGCCGCGGACGTGAGCCGAATAACGTCCGGATCCCACCCATCAGTCCAGCCCCGATCATCGTGCCAGGCACCGGTGTCATATTGCGCTGGAATCAGCCGCTTTTCGGCAATCATCAGCACACAGCTGGTGCCGTCCCGGACTTTGGTGAGATTGATGGGAGCCGAAGCGCCAATTTCGCCCCCGGCAAAGTTGTTTGCCCGGAAATTCCAATTAGTGCGGACAATGACCCCCGAGTAGACCTGTCCGGCAGCCGTGCTAATGTCGAAAGCGTCGCCGCGAAACAAAGCCGCGTACTGGAGGTTGGCGTTGTCCGTAAAGGACAGGTCGTTCGTGGGAGTAGTGGCGGCATAATCAATCAGCACCCGCGATTGCTGTTTGGCGTTCCGCCGGCGGGTCGGGCAAAAGTACATCTGCATGAGCGACCTCTCAATGAGCATCTGCATCTCGGCGCTATTAGCACCGCGTTGGTTTTGAATCGTGCTCCCTTCGATGTACGGCAGGATTTGGAACGGCCAACTGGCACCCTGTTTGTCCGGGCCAAACACGGCTCCCGAGCTCGATTGGTAATTGGGGAGGAATGGCCAAGGCATGTCGCCACCCGTGGGGAGAACCCTGATTGCGTTTTCGTGCAAATGAATGGCCTTGGCGATTTGGGACAAGTTGTTGCTGCACTGGGTGCGGCGCGCCGATTCACGGGCAAACTGCACCGCCGGCAAGAGCAGCGACATCAGAATGCCGATGATGGCGATGACCACCAGCAACTCGACGAGCGTAAACGCCCGCCGCTGGGACGAGACAGTGGAGAATGGATTCATGGGAAATCTCCGAACGATTCGGACGGATGAAAAAATGGTGCACCAGGGCACCTTGGAATTCCTTGGTTAACGTCAGTTCAAATTGTGCGCAATACTCACTTTGCGTCGGGTACCATTTTGCGAAATTCAGCCTCGTCGACTTCCGCAACGGCTCCCAAGGCACTGGCCACAAACCGCTTCCCTTCCAGTCCTGCCTGCTCATATCCTACCAGTGGGGCACCCCCTGGCCCAATGTTCTTCGACCGCGCGCCGTAATAAAGCACAAACGGTTTATTGTCCCGAGGGGAAATCAACAATTTGTCAATGTCGGTGATCTCGAACTCCTGCTTCAATCGATCGGCGACTTTCGCGTCCTTGAGAAAAGCTCTGAACTCTGCTTCACCCGCGGGTGGTCGTCCTTGATGCTGGCTGATGTATTCACCATAGAACTTGGCAATGGGCTTGAGAGGAGATTCCTCCTGCGCCTGATTGGGCCGACCCTTGTCGCCGCAACCCACTGCTACACCCAGAAAAACGAGGGCAATTGCCCCTGGGACACAATTGATAACCTGCACAGGGCCTCTCGATGGGAGTTGGGGAAAACATGCTCCTCGAACTAGTTTAAGATAGCCGAGGTCCAAAAAAAAAGCGAGACTTAGAGCTAACTTTGTTGGCAAATCGAGAACGATCTGAATTCTGCTTGGGATGGGTGCGATGGCAGATTCTGGCCGGTTTTCGACGTAGGAATGCAGTTTTGCCCGCGGCCAAACGGGGATTCCTTGCTCTGCTCCTGCTACAATGAGTCGCACTTCGTTCCCTCGTTCTTTCTCCTTTCCCACCCATGACCTCTCAGTTTCTTACGCGTGCGGCCGCATTCCTGCTCCTGGCGTTTTTGGTTTTTGTTCCCTTGGTCCGTGCTCAGGAAAAAACCAAGGCTCAGCCTCCGGCTGGCGTTGTCTATCTGCCCGATGTCGAGTACGGCAAGGGAGGAGACCAGCCGCTGACGCTGCATCTGGCGATGCCGGAGAAGCTCGACAAGCTGGCCCCGTGCATCGTGGTCATTCACGGCGGAGCCTGGCGTGCCGGGGACAAATCGCAGCATCTGCCGCAGATCTTTGATTTCGCCAAACAGGGATATGTCTCGGTCAGCGTCGGCTATCGATTTTGCCCCAAACATACCTTTCCGGCTCAAGTCGAAGACGTGAAATGCGCGGTTCGCTACCTGCGGGCAAATGCCGAAAAGTATCACATCGACAACAGCCGCTTTGGCGCGATTGGTTTTTCCGCCGGCGCTCATCTTTCGATGATGCTCGGCGTGATGGGAAAGGATGACGGGCTGGAAGGAAGCGGCGGAAGTCCCGATCAGTCCAGCAAGGTGCAGGCGGTAGTGGCATTCTTCGGCCCGACCGACTTTCATGCCGACGACTTGCCTGCCGTGAGCATTGGCCTCGTCAACGATTTTGTCGGCTCGACCAAGGAGAACGACAAGGGCGAGCGCAAGAAAGCGTCCCCCATCACCTACGTCACCAAAGACGATGCGCCGCTCCTCATTTTTCAGGGGACCAAAGACCCGCTCGTCCCTCACACCCAGGCATACAAGATGACCGACGTCATGACCAAAGCCGGCGTTCCCGGCCGCGTGGAATTGCTGCTCGGTGCCGGCCACGGCTGGGGGGGCAAGGAAATTCAGCGAAGCTTCACTCAGACGCTCGAATTCTTTGGCGAGAAACTCAAGCACAACTAACGACCTGTCGCAAATGGAAAGTCTCGATTCACCTTCTCCCGGCCGGCCATCCGCCAGCAGCGACATTCTCATGTTGCTCCGAGGACTTGGGGGCGCGATCGTCGGTGCGGTTCTTGGGCTGGTCGCGTTCACGCTCCTGATCAAATACGTCGGCGTCTATGCCATGGCGATTCCCGGCGCGCTGGTCGGTGTGGTTTGCAGCTACTGCATCACTCGCCGCATTTTGGTTCTCGGCATTGTCTGCGCCGCCATAGCCGCGACCACCATGATCATTGCCGAGTGGTGGAATTTTCCGTTCCGAAAAAACGATGGTTTGGGGTTCTTTCTGCAAAATCTCGGCCAGCTTAGTGGACTGTTCTGGATCAGCCTGTTCCTGGGCAGCGGGCTAGCATTCTGGTTCGGGCAAGGAAACGAGCGAACCGGTTCGCGTGGCGGTTCGTAACCAGCAGAAGGTTCACTTGTTGAGCCTCAGGGCTTCGCCCCGATCCAAATTGCTTGGGGTGCGTAGTGTAGGGATGGTTTGAGGAGTCTTTTTCTCAAGGAGGTATTGCTGTGACAGCGGTTCCCGCAGGGAACTTGCTGGCCTATTTGGCCCAAGTTCCCGATCCT
>SXOA01000003.1 GCA_005778405.1 Planctomycetaceae bacterium | reverse complement strand
TCATTGGTCATTGGTCATTGGTCATTTGCCTTTTGTCTCCGCTGGTGAACGTCGTACAGAGAAAAGAGCATCTCACGAAGATTGGTGGGATGCCGGGCGAAGGCGGCAGCGATGTCTACGTCGGTCAGAGCTTGGGTTGAATCGTTCTTCGTAAGTTCGGCTACGATTTGGCGGGCGAGTTCGAGCGATGGCTGCGTTGTCACGAGCGGGGGAAGCCCCATCGGCTGGTGGGCGGTGATTAGCAGGCCGGCGCCGTGGGCCTTCACCCACCCTTGCAACCGGCGCTTGCTCCACCAGGAGAGCTGCTCGTAGCCATCGACGACGACCTGGGTGTCGGCGTTCCAGGACTTCACGTCGGACTTGGTGATGGGAAGCGTTCGGTCCCCCTGGTGCAGGCCGTAGAGCGCCACCCCCCTGCCCGTCGCTTCCAAGAGCGGCAGCAGCTCCGCCAGCAGCGACGACTTGCCGCTCCCGTGCGGGCCGATGATTTCGCCCCACCAGCGGTTGCTTCGCAGCAGATCCAGCGTACCGATGGCGCTTTGGCCAAGCGGGAACAGGTAGCCAATGGCCCCTGGTCGGGTGAAGCGGGTAGCGAAGGGGTTGGGGAGCATAACGTGTCATCCTAGTGCAAAATCACCGCTCCACCGAGACGAGCTCGGTGGGGTCCAAATTCACTCCATCCGCCGCCGGCAGCCGGTCGGCTCTGGCGCCGAACTTCTTCGCATAGATATCCACCAGGCTCTTGGGGCGGATGTCGTAGCGGGGCTGGGTGGCAAAATTGAGGCGGGCGAGAGGGCGGAGGATGTCGCGGTCGACACAGCGGAGAAGTTCGGCGAGCTCCATGTGGCAGGCGCTGAGGGCGACGACGAACGGAATCCAGCGGCCTGAAAAGCCGCTGCCGGTGGAGGCGGCCTGGATGATTTCCGGCGGCACCTCCAGAGCCTTCCAGATTTCGAGGTCGACGTCCTTCTTCCACATGAAGATGCTGGTGATGCCGGTCACTCCTTGCGGCGGCGAGTAGTCGAAGAGCTTGTGGCCGTCCTTGTCGCGGAGGAGCGGCATGGTGAGTGCTCCGCCGGACGCCCGGGTTTCGACCATTTCGCGGGCGATGTCGCGCCAGGAGACTTCCTTGCCGTCGGGAAGCTGCACCTTGCGGTCGGGCGGGTACCAGAAGATGTCCCCGATGTAAGCGTCCTTCATCATCCGCAGCCGCAGCGTTTGCTTGACGCCGCCGTCCATCCACTTTTCGTACCAGGCGGGATAGGCCCGGGCGAGGAGAGCGCATCCGTAAGGGTTGCCGCACTCGGCGTCGAAGGTGGCGACGAGAGCGCGGGGAGCGAGGAAAGTTTGTTCCTTTGCCGAGTCACCGGCCAGCTCACGCTGGCCGCTCGCCTGCATCACGAAGCCGACCGGTTCTTCGCCACTGACCAGAAGGCGGACGGAGCCGGGCTCGCGGTCCAGGAGCTGCTGGAATTCGATGAGGCCCGCGAACTGACCCTGGTCCGCCCGGCGATAGACGACCTCGAACGGCTGGAAACCGAACAGCTTGGCCCGCAGAAGCTGATGGGCGGCCGTTCCCCAGATGCGGTCCCATTGGGCCTGCACGAAACGGACCATCTCCGGCTGATCCCCGGTCACTTCCACCTCGGCCGACATCAAGAGGCCGTTGCGCGCGCCGAGTCCGATGCGGACTTGGGGGTCGTATCGCATCATTTCGGCCACATGCAGATTGAACGGCGGAAAGCCGGCGACTTCCATCGGCACGGGATCGACGCGCATGGGCCTCTCCGGCGTTTTGTTGGCGCGGGGGAGGAGGGCGTCGCGGAGGCGGGAGAAGATGGACATGGGGAGGACCTTTACAAGATGGGACGATGATTGGAAAACAAATGACCAATGACCAAGTCCCAATGACCAATTGGTCGGACTTGTTTTCATTGGTCATTGGGATTTGGACATTGGTCATTCGACTTTGCGGATTCGTTCTCCCTCGCCGCTGAAGTCGACGGCGAAGTTGCTGACGGTGGGAATGGTCTCCACGCTCTCTTTCGCCTCTGGGACTTTCAGCCGGCCACAAGCGATTTCGAAGAGGTCGCTCATCAGGCCGTCGTATTGGGACTGGAACGGCGCGGGGGCGGCAACGCCGCGGCGGATGGAGAGCAGGTAGGCGGCGATGGCGGCATTCGCGTCGCGGCACCAGGTGTTGGTTGCGAGTTCGGAGAGGATGTAGCGTTCTTCGAGGTAGGCGTTCATCCGCTCGGCGGCCCTTTCGATGGCGCGGGTGATGTAGCCTTCCTCCATGGCGGAAAGCGTGCCGCTGGAATCGTCGTCCACGCTCGCCAGCACAGCCGCGGCCGTCCAGAGAGCTTCAATATCGGCTTTGAGGCAGTAAGTTTGGGGCATGGGAGTAAGGGGGCTAGGGGATGGAAGATGTAAAAGGAAAATAAATGACGAAACTCGAATGACGAATGACGAATGGAAGAGGATGCAGCCCTCGGGTGCCTTTCATTCGTCATTCGGACTTCGTCATTCACGCTACTCCCGCCATCCTTGCGAATGGTCGGGACTTGAAACGACTTCTCGATCAGAACAAGCGCTAGTAGCTCCCACCCGTAATCAGCCCATACGCCGTCGCGCTCGGCGTATACAGCACGGGGATGCCGTTGAAGACCGCGCTGAGGCTCCAGCCGCTCGGGTCGTGCACCGGATAGGCGAAGGGGTAGAAGCCATAGCGCTCGGCCTTCACGCCGCCAGGGCCTTCGGTGACGATCTCGCTCCCTTCCAGGTATTGCACCCAGCGAGCGGAGGGCTGCGGCAGGAAGACGGCGTGAGTGTCGGGAATGAGCTTGGCGAAGACCTCGCTGGAGCCGTTCCAGATTTCGAGGCCGTAGTCCACGATGTGGAACGTGACCCAGGGAATGGCCCGCAGGATGGCGGAGAATTCTCCATGGCCGACGCGGCGAAGCGACTCGAACACGACGTTCGAGCTGCCTCCTTGCGCCTGCACCTTGAGGTTGTTCACGATGTACTGCCAGCTGGTGCCGGTCAGGACGACGTGAGCCAGGCCCATTCCCGTGAGCTGCACCATCGCGGTATTGATATTCTGAAGATGCCGCGGGATGTCGGTGCTGGTCGTGGCCCAGTCGGCGTTCAAAATGTTGCCAGCACCGAGCATGTTGAGCTGCGTCTTGTTGCCGGCGGGGATTTTGAAATCGACCGTGTCCTCACCGCCAGAGAATCCGTGCCGCAGCTCGTCACCGTCGTTGGTGAACGAGTAGCTGCCGCGGAGCATGGCGGCGGTCTGAAACTCGATGAGGTTGGTGAACCGCTGGGCGAGGTAGACTTCCTGACGGGTCAGGTAGCTTTCCCCCTCGTGGTCCAGATGCGAATCGGGCCCGCCGATGCCGCGGCGATTGAGCAGGTCTTCATCCAGCAGCTCGATGGATTCGGCTGAGCGGGGGAACGTCCCCTTCTGCGCGCTGACTCCTTGCGCCTCCTGCCGGCTGGAGGCTTGTCCCCCGACGCGAGCGGTGGCAATTTTTCGGCTGTTGTTGAAGATGTCCCACGAATAGTTGCGGCCCGACTGCCGGCGGACATTGCCGCTGGACAAACCCCACCCCATGAGTTTCTGGAGCGCGGTGCCCGGCAAGTCGAGCTGCGAGATGGCCTTGAGAATGGTCTTGGGAGCCAAGACCTGTGCGGTGCTGAGAGACATAGGTTTTCTCCGGTTGGAAGTGAGTAAAAGTGAAAAGTTTGTTGATGTTCAAGGGGACAGGGGACAGGAGACGGTCGCTGGAGATTCTGATGTCTCCTGTTCCCTGTCCCCTGTCTCCTTCTGCCTGTTCCTACGACACGGTCGCCGTCGTTCCTCCGAGGTTGCTGACGATCCAGGCCAGCGTGTCGGTATCGGTGTAGACGCACTCGACGAGGGCGTGGCTGCCGATCTTCTGGCTGGCGGTGGAGAACGCGACGGACGATGCGGCGGCACTATTCTTGTGAATGATGTCGCTGCCGCTGGTGGTGATGGTCAGGTCGGCGTTGGCGGTCTGAAAGAACCGGAACGCCAGGCCGTTCTGTTTGGTCGGCAGGGTGAACGACACCGCTGCCGAAGCCAGGAAGAGCAGGCCGTTGTCCGCCGCGGTGACGACGTAGTTGGCCGCTTTGCGATAGATGCCGCGGGGATGCATCAGCACGCCGAGGCTGGCGGACAGGTCGCGGTCGAAAACGAACCGCCCGGCAAGTTGCTGCTTGGCCCGCGGGTCGAGCCCGACCAGCTCCCCTTGCTTGAGGAAGCCGTGCACGAGCATCTGCGTGAAGCGGTCGGTCGCCGTGCCATCGACCAGCATGCTCTGGTGCTTCTCCAGGATGCCCATCGCAATCTGCCGCCCGTCGTTGGCATCGGGGTCGTAGGTCAGGGCCTTGCCGGTGGAATCGACGAGGGCCAGCACGTTGCCGCCCCGGAGCGTCGTGGTCGGCGTGTTGCCACTGTCGGCCGCGGCCGATTCGAGGGTGACTTTTTTGGTGGCGATGAGATCCTGGCCGTGCCGGCCGGCCCACCACACCTGGGTGTCTTCGCTGTCTTGCTGCGTCCCGACGCCGGGAACATTGCCGCTGGTGAAATCGGACATGGGTAAACTCCTTGGGGAAAGTGATATGAAGTGAGTGGTGAGTGGTGAGTGGTGAGTGGTGGCATAGAGTTGAAGGCGCAGAGGCATTTCTGACCTCTGACCTCTACCGTCTGCCGAATGCGCTCCGCGACAGTTGCTCGCGGGCTATGCGCTCGGCCTGGTCGTCGGTCATTTGATTCACGTCTCCGGTGAAGAAGACATCGCCGGCTGGATGTTCCGGCTGCGCGAGCGAACTGGCATCCAGCCGCAGTTGCGGCGGGATGGCCTCTTCGAGCAGTGCCAGGACATCGGCCGCGCGAATCAGTGGCTGGGAATCGCTCGGGGCTGCGGGCGTTTCCCCCGCGAGCAGCGCGGTCAGCCGGTCCCGCATGCCGCGGGAGAGGCTGCTGGACTGGCGGATCCGCTCGCGGAGCTGATGCCTTTCGGCGGCGACTTGGGGGTCGATTTCAGCGTCCAGGGAAGGAGCCGGTTCCGCGGAAGTGACGGCTGGGGCTGCTTCGGTCAGCGGCATGTCCGCCGTCGCTTCGGCCGTCAGCGGCTGGTCCGGTGGATTCCCGAGTGCGGGGGTGTCAGGGGTCGTGGTCATGCGAGGTACTCCTCAAAGGAAAAATGAACGTGACGTATTTGCGTCGTCATCGTGCGTAACTATTCACGAACTGCGTTGCCACAGTCAATGAGTACAGAACAAGAATTATCCAAATAGTTGCAAGCAAGTACGCCGCAAGGAGTTGCGAAAACGCGAAATGACGCAAGTCGAGTAGTGAACATAAGGATATTTGTGCCGTTTGGCACATCGGCGGCGATTTGGGATCTTCCGAAGGCAATTTCGCCGCGCCGAAGCCAAGGCCGCTTGCCGCGGCAAATTTCTGGCTAGAATGGGGTCGATTCGCCCGCCTTTTCACGAGATTTCACCATGCGATTGATCCGCCGTTCCTTCCCTGGTGCCATCGGCTGCGTAGCCTGGCTTCTGTTGGCATCCTGGTTGCCGCTCCATGCCGAAGACAAACCCGAGACCAAGGAAAGTCCCCTGGCCGCGAAAATTCTCGAGCTGACGCGGGCTCCGCACTACCGGCATGCGCACTGGGGCCTGCTGTTCATCGATCTCAACTCCGGCGAAGTCCTCTATCAGGAGAATGCCGACAAACTCTTCGCCCCGGCTTCGGTGACGAAGTGCTACACGGTGGCGACGGCCCTCGATGCGTTGGGGGCTGACTACCGCTTTCGCACGCCGGTCTATCGCCGCGGTGATGTGACGGATGCCGGCGAACTGAAAGGGGATTTGATCCTGGTGGCGAGCGGCGATCTGACAATGGGGGGCCGGACGACGGAGAAAGGGGAAATCGCCTTCACCAATTCCGATCACACCTATGCCACATTCAGCGAGGATGCTGCGCTCACGCCGCAGGACCCGCTTGCTGGCCTGAACGAGATCGCCCGCCAGATCGCGGCCGCGGGAATCAAGAAAGTGAGCGGCAACCTGCTGATCGACGACCGGCTGTTCGAGCACGCCGAAGGGAGCGGCAGCGGGCCGGGAAACCTCACGCCAATCCTCGTCAACGACAACGTCCTCGACTTCCTCATCGAGCCGACCGAAGCAGGCCAGCCGGCGAAAGTGACGGTACGGCCCGAGACGGGACTTTACGACATCAAACTCGACATGCAAACGGTGGAAAAGGTGGGGAAAGTCGAAACGTGGGTCCGCGTGGAAGGGAACAAGCTCACCTTAAGTGGCAAAATTCCCGCTGGGCGTGCGCCGCTCGTGCGTATCTACGAAGTCCCCGATCCGGCCGGCTGGGCGCGGTCACTGCTGATCGAAGCGCTGAAAAGAGTTGGCGTGGAAGTTTCCGCGGGCATTTCAATCCGCCACCCTGACGTCAAACTGCCGGCTAAAGACGAAATCGAAAAGCTCATCCGCGTCGCCCAGCTTGAGTCACCGCCGTTTTCCGAGAATGCCCGGCTGATCCTGAAGGTGAGCCACAATTTGCACGCCAGCACGCTGCCGCTGATCGTGGCTGCGCACAATGGCAAGCGGACGCTGGCCGACGGCCTGGTGCTTGAGCGGGCCTTCCTGCAAAAGGCCGGTGTGGAAGCTGACGCGATCTCGTTCGGCGGCGGAGCCGGCGGCTCGCGAGCGGACTATGTGACCCCCAAAGCCACCGTGGAATTACTCATCGCCATGACCGGCCGCAAGGATTTTCCGCTCTACGAGCGGGCGATGCCCTCGCTGGGCGTCGACGGCACGCTCTCCAAGAGCATCCGCCAAGAGAGCCCCGCCCGGGACAAGGTCCACGCCAAAACAGGAACGCTCCTCTGGGACGACCTGCTGCAAGGGAATTCCCTCCTCACCAGCAAAGCCCTCGCCGGCTACATGACCACCGCCAAAGGGCGCAAGCTGGCCTTCGCCGCGTTCGTCAACGGCGTCCATCTCCGGGACGGGATTGATACGAAGAAAATCGGCGGAGACTTGGGGAAATTGGCGGAGATTGTGTATCTGGAGGGCAAGACCGAGGACCCCAAGACTCCATAATTGGCTCGCTCAACTGGCTTCTCCGTTTTTACCTGTGAGACTCACTTATGCGCCACTTTTCCTGCAAGTGCTTCGTAACCGCAGCCGTTCTCGTGTTTCTATCGGCACCAGGGAACAATCTCTCCGCCACGGAGTTCGACGCCGAAAAGCTCGCCGCCATTCGGGGCAAGATGCAAAAATTCGTGGACGATGCCGGGCCCAGCCAGATCTCCGGGGCAGTGCTTGTCGTGGGGAGCAGCCGGGGGATCGTCTATGAGGAGGCAATCGGCCAGCAGAACTTGGAAGCCAGCCAGCCGATGGCGAAGGATTCCCTGTTCCGCATCGCCGCGATGACCAAGCCGATCACGGCGATGGGAATCATGATTTTGCAGGACCAGGGAAAACTCTCCGTCGAAGACCCGGTGGAAAAATACCTGCCGGAGTTCAAAGGGCAACTGCTCGTCGACAGCCGGATGGGGGACAAGCTCGTTCTGAAAAAGCCCGAGCGGCCGATTACGCTGCGGGACTTGTTGACGCATACTTCCGGCCTCCCCGGCGGGTTTCCGGCGGGCCTTTCGGACTTGTACTTCAAACGGAACTACAACCTGGCGGAAGCGACGGCCCTGCAGTCACAGCGGCCGCTCGAATTTCCGCCGGGGAGCAAGTGGGCCTACTGCAACGCCGGCATCGATACCCTCGGCCGCATCATCGAAGTCGTTAGCGGCCAGCCCTATGAAGTATTCCTCTACGAACGCATCTTCAAGCCGCTGGGGATGGACGATACCTCCTTCTATCCGTCCGAAGGCCAGCTCAAGCGTCTGGCGGGGCTGTATGAGTTCAAGGAAGGCAAACTGAACTACGTTGGCTTTCAACTTCTGGGACCGGTGAAGGGGGCTCGCCATCCCATTCCCGCCGGCGGCCTCTACTCCACCGGCAGCGACCTGGCGAAGCTCTATCAAATGATGCTGGCCGCTCCGTCGCGGGGCGGCAACAGCGGCCGGCAAATCATCTCCCCCGAGGCCATCAAGCAGATGACCAGCCTGCAAACTGGCGACATCGTTTGCGGCTTCACCCCCGGCATGGGTTTTGGCTTCGGCTGGGCCGTCACCAAGGAGCCGCAAGGAGTCCACGCGATGATGTCGAAGGGAACCTACGGCCACGGCGGCGCATTCGGCACCCAGGGCTGGCTCGACCCGGAAAAAGATCTGTTCGTCATCCTCCTCATCCAGCGGACCGGCCTTCCCAACGCCGACGCCAGTGACCTGCGGCGAGAGTTGCAGGAAGGGGCGGTAGGGGCGGTGAAGAAGTAAGGTCGAGGGGAAAGATGCCGGTAGTTTGGAGTTGCCAGGACCTGCCGCTGTGAAAACTACGGCTTGTCCTTCTCTCCCTTTTCCACCATCAGCTTCAGCACGTCGTCGGTGATGTCGAGGCCGTCTTCGTACAGCACGCCGCGGCTGAGAGTTTGCAGGATCTGCTGCTGGGTTTGGTTTTCGTCGAGCGAGCTGTTGTTGGTCCGCACCACCAGCCGCAGTCCTTTGGCTTTGCAGTAGGGCTTGAGCACTTGGTCGATCTCGCGGTGCAGCGAGAGGCTAAGCTTGAGCTCCTTGTCGCGGAACTTCTGCTGCCCTTCCTGAACGAAGATTTGCAGCTCGCGTTGCAGCTTGGCAAATTGGTTCTGGAGCTTCTGAAACTCCGCCGAGCCCTGCATGGTCTTTTGCAAGTCGTTGGCCACCGCCTGCAGTTCGCTTTGCCTGAGCGTGACGGACGATTGCAATTCCTTCCCCTCCTCCTGCAGCGCCACGACCTTCATCTGAAACGGCTTGTATTGCTGGGCGACCTTGTCGAGGTTGACCAGGCCAATCGGGAGAGGATTCTCAGTCGGTTTTTCTTGGGCGGAGATGGACGTCGCGGACGCTGCCACGATGATGAGCAAGCGGGCTGCCAGAGAGAAGTGTTTGAGCATGATGGGGCCTTGCGGGAGGACTATAATGGCGGGGATTGCCCGAAATCATAACACAACGGCCCTCTTCAGGCAGCAAAAAAATGCCATTTCCATCGAGCCGCCGCCGTTTGAGACTGGCTGGGCTATCTGCCGGCCTATGTCTCGCGTTCCTGTCTTTGTCCCTGGCCTCCCCAGCGCAGGAAGCACAGCACGGAAAGAAGGAAAGCGACTCTCCACCGCCGGGGGAGCGGGTGAAGCTCACTCTGGGCCAACTGTTCGTCCCTCAAGGTTATGTGTCCCAGGATGGCAAGGTTCCGCTCACGCTCCATCTGCATGGGTCACCGAGAATCCTGGAAGAAGAGTTCGCCCGCGCGCGGGCGCGCGGAGTGCTGATCACCGTCAGCCTCAATGGCCTTTCCGGCGTTTACAAGGAGAAGTTCCCGGATGGCCGAACCTTGGATGGCATCTTGCGGGAAGCCGCCGAAAAGCTGACGGCGCTGAAAGTGGCCGAGAAGCCGGTCATCGGCCAACTGACAGTCAGTTCGTTCAGCGCCGGATTCGGCGGCGTGCGCGAGATGCTCAGGGACGACCGGGCCTATGACCGCATCGACTCCCTGATTCTGGCCGACTCGCTCTACTGCGGCTATGCCGAAGGGATTTCACCGCCGCAGGTCGACCCCAAGCTGATGGAGGGCTTTCTGCGGTTTGCCAAAGACGCCGCCGCCGGCAAGAAGACGCTCATGGTTTCCCATTGCCAGCTCAAGCCGGACGGGTACGCCTCCACCGCGGAAACGGCCGACTACTTACTGGCCAATCTTGGGCTCAAGCGCACGATAGAGGACGAAGAGTGGATCAAAGGTGCCTGGCGCTGCACCAGCCGCTGCCGGTTGAAGGGATTTCACCTGGCCGGCTTTGAGGGAGATCAGGGGAAGGACCACATGAAACACCTCATCAACATCAACAAATTGTACGAAGAAGCCGGAAAGAAGGAATAAGAGTCGGTCGCGGCTCAAATCGGCGTATTGCGTAAGTATGGATTGCGACGGCACTTACGACAATCACTTCCACTTCTCCTACCATCGGTTTCCCCCGGTCAGCTATACTTCTTCGTTCGCCTGGACGGAAAACGGGGGGCGTGAATTCTCGGACATCAGGTCCGGCGGGAGCTTAATCGCCGCCGGCATTGGAATGACAGAAGCAACTATTGTGCTGGACGACCCGCAGCGGGTCTTGTCGCTGTTCGGGCCGCGGGACCAGCATCTGCGGGCGATCCGAGAATCTTTGGGAGTGACTGTTCAGCATCGGGATGGTGAAATCCGTCTCGCCGGCGAAGAAGGGGCCGTCGCCAAAGCCAAAGAAGCCTTCGGTCTTCTCAACGCCCACCTTACCGAGCAAGGGAGCATCGAGGGAGAGCACGTCGCCGACCTGCTGGCCCGCCTGACCGGCAAACGAATCGCTCTGGCCCAGCCGATTGACGTCGTCAACGCCGCTAAGCGGATCAGTCCCCGCACCCCCGGCCAGGCCCGTTACGTCCAAAGCATTCGCGAGCACGACATCACCTTCGCCGTCGGCCCCGCCGGCACC
>SXOA01000185.1 GCA_005778405.1 Planctomycetaceae bacterium | reverse complement strand
TGCCGACGCGGTGGAGAAGCTCCGCGATTCCCTCAAGGGGGACGAGAAAGTCGGTGCCGACATCATTTTACGGGTTCTCCCCTCGCCGCTCGTGACCATCGTCAACAACGGCGGCAAGGACGGCTCCGTGGTGGCCGATGAAGTGCTGCAAAAGAGTGGCAACATCGGCTATGACGCCAACAGCGGCGAATACGTCGATATGTACAAGGCCGGCATCATCGACCCGGTGAAGGTGGTCCGCACCGCCCTCAGCAATGCCGCCAGCATCGCCTCGCTCTTGCTCACGACCGAAGCCCTGGTGACAAACCTGGACAAGGAAGACAAGAAGAAGCGGTCTGTGGAAGGGGCGGTAAGGTAACGTAGCCACACGCGGCCCGCGTGTCGGCTTCTTCCAGGAACGACTATGAAAGGCCCGTGGATTCTCCTCGGCATTGGCGGTGTGCTGCTCCTCCTCTCCGGAGCAGTCGCGCTCGTCAGTCTCCTTCTGCCGACGCTGACCAACGGCAAGGCCAGCCCGGACGAGGCCATGATGGGGGTCATCCCCGGATGCTGCTGTTCGGCGCTGTCGCTGGCAATGGTGATTGGCGGGGTTGTCTGGTTAGTCATCGCCAGCAGCCAGAATCGCCAAAGTTAGGGGCTTTGTTTTGCGTCAATCTGGTCCTCGAGCATGTCCTGCCATCTTGTCTGTGATGTAGATTTCAACGGGCGAACTTCACCATTCACCGGCATTTCCGGCCATGAGTACGATGGCAGCCAAACGCGATTACTACGAAGTGCTGGGGGTCGCCCGCGAAGCCTCCGGCAAGGAGATTGCGGCCGCCTATCGCAAGCTGGCCATCAAGTACCACCCCGATAGCCACCCCGGCGATACCGACGCCACCACGCGATTTAAGGAAGCGGCCGAGGCGTATGAAGTGCTGTCGGACGCGGAGAAACGGGAACGGTACAACCGATTTGGGCATGATGCACCTGGGCTCGGTGGTGGGCCCCACTTCCAGGACGTCGAAGACATCTTTGAAGCTTTCGGAGGCATCTTTGGGGACCTCTTCGGCGGGGGAGGTCGCGGCGGAAGAACTCGCCGCGCTCGCCGCGGCGCGGATGTACAGGTGCAGGTGACACTCGAACTGGAAGAGGCGGCCCGGGGCATCAACAAGTCCATCGAATTCAATCGCAGCAAAAAGTGCGATACCTGCGAAGGTAGCGGCGCAAGACCCGGCTCCAAGAAAGCGACCTGCCAGTACTGCGGGGGCCGCGGGCAAATCGTGCAGTCGGCGGGGATCCTCCGCGTGCAGACCACCTGTCCTTCCTGCCAGGGTTCCGGCTCCACAATCACCGAACCTTGCGAGAAGTGCCGCGGGCGAGCCTATGTCTCGGAGCGGGTGAAGCAGGATGTGAAGATTCCAGCCGGCATCGACGACGGGATGCGGGTCCGCATTCTCGGCCAAGGAGAGCCCAGTCCCGACGGCGGCCCGGCAGGAGACCTGTATTGCCACACCCAGGTCCGCAATCATCGGCTCTTCCAGCGGGATGGCGAGAACCTGGTTTTGCAAATGCCCATTTCGTATACACAGGCCGCTTTGGGTGCCAAGTTGGAGATCCCCACTCTGCAAGGGAAACACGAGTTGACCATTGGCCCGGGTACGCAGTCCGGCGATGTCTTCCGCATCCGCGGACGGGGAATGCCCGAAGTTAACGGCCGCGGGACCGGCGATCTGCTCGTTCAAACCGTCATCGAAGTCCCCAAGAAGCTGTTGCCCGATCAGGAAAAGCTGTTGCGTGAATTAGCAGAGATTGAGCGGAAAGACGTTTCGCCGCACCGGAAGTCGTTTTTCGAGAAAATCAAGGACTATTTTGCAGGAGAGGAATCGAAGTGAGGCGGCGCTAACGGGTCGGGAGGAGTTTTTGCGGGCAATGACTAAGCTGACTTGTGAATCGATGACCGCCAAACCCCTCCCAACCCCTTTGGCCCCCTTCGGTGACTAACATGGCTGACACATCCAACACTCAAGAATCCATTGACGACCAGGTCTTTGCCGAAGATTCGCCCGTTGAGGCGGTTAAGCTGCAACAGGATCTGGCGGAGGCGAACGAGAGGGCCCTCCGAGTGCAGGCCGAACTCGAGAATTACCGCAAGCGAAGTCGCCGCGAGATGGAAGAAGAGCGGCGGTATGCACTTTTGCCGTTTGCTAGGGATTTGTTAACCGTGTTGGACAATCTGGAGCGAGCACTTGCTGCCGCGCAGGGAGACGGCGGTGGCTTGCTCGAAGGGGTGAAGATGGTTTCCGCACAACTGCAAAGTGTTCTCAATCAGCATCAGTGTGTGCGGATTGAGACGGTCGGCACACCGTTCGACCCAAACATCCACCAGGCGATCGCCCAGGAAGCCAGCAGCGAATTCCCCGCCGGCACGGTCTCGCGCGAGGCTCAGTCAGGTTACAAACTATTCGACCGCGTTATCCGTCCCGCTCAGGTTTTTGTTTCAACAGGTACTCCAGTGGGGTAGGCTTCCAGCCTGCCCAGAACATTTTTGCTCGGAACACTTAGGGCAAGCTGGAAGCCTGCCCCACACAATACATGCCCACCTACGACTACGAGTGCGACGCCTGCGGTCACAAGTATGAGCTCTTTCAGAACATGAGCGATGAGCCGCTGACGAAATGCCCGAAGTGCAAAAAGAAAAAGCTTCGCCGCTTGTTCGGGGCTGGCGCTGCCGTCATGTTCAAGGGAAGTGGCTTCTATCAGACCGACTATCGAAGCGAGTCCTACAAGTCCTCAGCCGCAGCCGACAAGAAGTCGAGCGAGCCGGCCACCAGTCCTGCCGAGGCCAAGAGCGAATCCAAGACATCGGAAAGCAAACCGGCGGCGGAGAGCAAGCCCGCCGCGGAGAGCAAACCGGCCGCCCCCTCCAAGCCGGACAAAAAGAAGTAGCGGAAAGCAGCATGGCCACCATTCGCTGCCCCATCTGCGAGAAGCAATTCGATCCTGCCGCTACTCTTGCCATGCCCTTCTGCGGCGACCGCTGTCGCCAGATCGACCTCGGCCGCTGGCTCCGCGAGAGTTACAGCGTTCCTGTGGAGCGGAAGGATGAAGACGACGAGGGTGCACCAGCAGCTCCCCGGAATGAAGCGGAATGATGCTGCTGCTTGCGGCAGTGAACTCTTCGCCTATAATTTCCGCTGAGTTCTTTTCTTTTTGTCAGGGATGAGCCCATGACCGACGAACGCGGAGTGCTACGGCGGATTGCCTGGCGTGAGCTGTTTCCCTGGCTGATCATCTTTCGCGCGTTCCGCCTTTCGATTTCTCCGCCGCTCCTCGCCGTCGCCACGCTGGCAGTGATGCTTACTTATGTCGGCTCGTGGGTGGGGAGCGTTTTTCTGATCCAGAAGGTCGGAGAAGAGTGGAAAATCGTCGCGCCGCCGGCACCGCGTCTCGCCGAACAAACTCCCCCGGCAATGGCCAGATACTTGCCCGGGGAAGGCAGCTCGGCCAATGAAGGATACTTTCGGCTGGCCGACCCGGTCTACGGCGTCTTCCGCCGCGAGATGACCATGAACCAGGCGGCCTATTTCGTTTTTGTTTCGCTGTGGTCGCTGGCAGTTTGGGCACTGGCGGGAGGCATCATCACGCGACGAGCCGTCGTGGAATTCGGCGCGGAAGAGACCCCTGGTTTCGTGGAGACGGTGAAATTCGCGGCGCGGCGTTACCTGTGGTATTTCCTCGCCCCGCTCTATCCGCTGGCCGGCGTGATGCTGCTGATGCTCCCCATCGCAGGCTTGGGATTGCTGGCGAGTTTCACTGATTTGGGCGTGGTACTGGCCGGCATCCTTTGGATTTTTGTGATCCTCGCCGGGCTTGTCGCCGCCTGGCTGCTCGCCGGCCTCCTATTCGGGTTTCCATTAATGTGGGGCACGATCAGTGCCGAGCGGGAAGGGGACGCCTTCGAAGCCTTCAGCCGCTCGTTTTCCTATGTTTACGGCAAGCCCTTGCACTATCTGTTTTATGCAGTCATCGCCGCCCTGTTTGGCGCACTCTGCTGGGCGGTTGCCCATTACACGGCGGACATCATCATCGAGTTCGGCTTCTGGTCCTTCTCTTGGGGAATGGGAGCGGATGAAGCGAAACGGATCGAAAATCTGGCCGTCTTTGATTCAATCCCATCGCTCGGAGACGACCAACGGATCGCCCGCTTCGGCGGCATCCTAATAGCACTCTCCACGGGCCTGGTCCGCCTGGTCGAGTCGGCGTTCACGCTCAGCTTTTTCTGGTGCGTGGCAGCCGCGATCTATCTGCTCATGCGGCAGGACGTGGATGACAAAGAGCTGGACGACGTCTACGTCCCCACTGAGGCGCCCGCCCCGAAAGGTCCGACGGCGACCGCCGCAGCGCCGACCCATGAGCCAACGCCGGCTCCGGTTCCCACTGCTGAAGCTCCGCCGGCGCCCGATCAGCGGCCGGTGGAAACCGTGCAAGAGCCGCCGCAATAGTGTGCCGTCATTCCATGACCGTCCCATTCTGCTCTCATTCAGAACGGGTCTGTTACGGAGTAACGCCCCACATTTTGAGCAGCTCCACGTACTTTCGGTCAAACTGTGAGTTTGGCATCACGTCGTCGCAGCCGGCAGAGTGGGCGGCGGAGAGCGCCGCTTCATTCACGTGACTGCCGAAGGCGACGATGCGGGCTGCTGGAACCTTGGTGCGAACATCAGCCACAATCCCAGGCAAATCCAAGCCGCTTTGACCTAGATCGATAATCACCAGCCGCGTTTCCGCAGTGAGCTTTGCCGCCAGGTCGCCGGAACTTGCCAGAACTTGCAGCGATATTTTAAGCGTATTCGCCGCACCGGAGACGCGCGACGCGAACATCAAGTTCGGACAGAGAAACAGAACAGACACTTGCAACCTTTCCGCTTAAGCCGCCGCATTCGCATCGTCCTGCGCGTCCATCTCTTTGAGATCCTCCAGCCACTGTCGGATCTCGTTGTCATACTCCGCCGACAAATCGCCAAACACTAGTTGCCGGTGGAAGGCAGCCGCTCCTTCCTTGAGCAGTTCGGCTGCTTCGGCGCTGGGGAAACGTCGGACAGAATCGAAGGCGATCATGCCGCGGCAGAAGCTCATCAGCAGGTCGCACCCCAGCACTTCCTGCGGCAGGATTTGGTGCAAGTGATGCGGCAGCAGGCGTTTGGCTTCCAACAGGTCTTTAGCGTCCTTGACTCCTTTGAACGGCGGCCGTCCGGACAGCAGTTCGATGAGCACATAGCCCAGCGAGCAGAGATCGCTCCGCGAAGAACATTCTTTCCGTTCCAACACCTCGGGCGCGGCATAGGCCAGCGTACACGAGAGAGCGGCCGGCGGATGAGCGATTTCAAAAGCCGATCCGACATCGATGATTTTCGTGATCCCCGTCCGCTTGAGCATGATGTTGGAGGGCTTGATGTCACCGTGAATAATTCCGTTCCGGTGCAAGGCTGCCAGCCCCGAGAGGCAGTCTCGCACAATCGCCACCGCCATGCCCGCCTTCATCCGCGGCTGCACGGGGCCGTGCGTAGCGACGACCCGGTTGAGGTATTCCCAACGGCGAGCGCTCACCCGGTCGCGGACTCGCTCCAACATACTCGGCACCAGTAGCCGGGCCAGATCGTAACCGTCGATCCACTCCATGATCATCATGCGAATTCGCTCGCGGTCGACAAAGTTGTAGACATAGAGCAGGTTGTCATGCTGGATCTGGGCAATACGAGCCGAAACCCGCGCCAGCCGCTGCATGGCCGAGTCGTAGCTGGCCGCAGTCTCAAACCGCTCCGGCGAAAAAATCTTTAGCGCAGCGGGCAGCGTGAACTCCTCGGTGCCGCGCAGCTCCGTGAGATAGACAACGCCTTGGTTCCCCGATCCCAGCAGCTTGATCAGCCGCTGATGGCTGGTCCAACTCATCCGCTGCTCGGTGACGAACGACTGGTAACGCGGGACCAGCTCGTTGGGCTCATGAAGCGTCGGCTGCCCACCGGGAGTGAGCGTCGGGTGCAACTCGTGGCATGTGGTCGTCAGCATGTTCCTACCCCCATTCCTAACGAATCCTTCCCCTGCAATTTACGTCCGGGCGGGGCGCGGCGTAAATAGCGGGTTGCCGCGTCAATCCGCTCGCGTGCCGCTACGGCGGATTGATTGCCGCAGCAGACCGCCTAAGATGACGGAAACTTCCCTTGAACGGGCTCATTGCTGTCACCCTTTTGGAGTTTCCTTCATGTCCAATCTCTCCCGCCGTCGCTTTCTCACAACCTCTGCTGCCGCATCCGCGGCGCTTACGGCAAACACGTCGCTCCTCGCGTGCCTCGCCTATGCCGCTCCCGCCAAGGAAGATTGGATCACGCTGTTTGACGGCAAAACTCTCAAAGGCTGGCACAAGAATCCAGAGAAAATCGGCCACGGTACCGGCGGCATCTGGCAGGTGGAAGACGGCGCGATTGCCGGCGAGCAGGATCCCCCCGGCAGCGGCAACGGGGGCATTCTCCTTACCGACCAGAAGTTCGGCAACTTCGAGCTACTCATCGATATGAAGCCGACCTGGGGAGTCTGCTCCGGACTCTTCCTGCGGAGCAACGACAAGGGGCAGTGTCTACAAATGATGGTCGACTATCACGATGCCGGCAATGTTGGCCAGATTTACGGCGAAGGAACCGGCGGCTTTGCGGCCCGTAACTTCGACGTGAATGGCAAGTACGACGTCGACAAAAAGCACGTCGGTTACACCACCGATAAGCACAAGACTGCCGAGGAAGTCGGCCTCGTTTCGTCGTGCAAGCCCGAGGAATGGGTCAAAGCCTGGAAGATCGACGACTGGAACACCGCTCGTGTGCTTGTGGAAGGAAAATACCCCAAGGTCACTACCTGGATCAACGGTCAACAAATCTGCGTCTGGGACGGCGCAACGTCCAAAAGCGAGCGTTATGACAAGGAAGCGGTCCTGAAAGCCCTGGGCACCGAAGGAAGCATCGCGGTGCAGGTCCATGGCGGCCAGAACTGGCCCGCGGGCGCGAAGTGCCGCTGGAAGAACATCAAAATTCGGCAGCTGTAAACCGCAATTGTAGTCCGCTCACCCCGATGGTGGACATGCAGGCACTCCATCCGCCAGAAAAATAAATTGACTTTGGCGATGTCGAGGGTTATCTTCACCCCTATCTAGTGATTTTGGCACACCCACATTGAAACGCACCTCACGAAAACCACTTGTTCACGGAGTCATCATCATGACAAAGCTAAATGCCGGTCCGGTCATTAAGAGGAAGAAGAACCCCTCAAAAAAGGTCTTGATATCCGTCATCGCCCCTGAGGGCATCGATATTTCTGGGGTGACCGTCAGCACCGTGGAGAATCATGACGGAAGTCTGTCCTGGGACTTCGACGTCGTGGATACCCAGACGAGGTTTATCATCATCCGTCTGAACGGTAAGGGAAACGTCGTGCTTAGCAAGTCGTCCGCCAAGAATTCCAAAGCCGCGGCAGCTGTGCCCACGGCCACAGCAACGGACCCTCCCGATCCGGGGACGCTGACGATCACGTTAACCAATGCCCCGCCAGGCGTTTCCAGTGTCATTACGGATGTGCCGGTGGTCTTCGTCGAGGATATTAATCCGTGATCGAATCAGGTCCCACTTGATTGCGCCCATAGAATGCATGGACGAAGAGATTGCAACGACACTGTTCACAATCACCTGCAGCGGAGAAAGGGCGATGGCGAAAACAAAGAAAGTACGAGCAGCGGCCCAAGGCGTTCCAGGCGTTAAGAAACTGAAGAAGAAGAGTTTCCTCGTAATCGTGGCACCCGGGAGCACTACTTTTCCGGCTGGAACGCAAGTTACGAGAGTGGTCGGCCAAGACAGCAATGAGACGACGCTCTTTGAAATCAAGAAGCAAGAGCCCGATCCTTCCGTCAATTCAAAAAGGATTCTGCTGAGCATCAAGGGAACAAAAACTAGACGGAGAAAAAGTAGAAGGGCCAAAGTACGACTCGACCCGCCGGATCCCGGAGACCTCACCATCACATTGACGGGACAGGGGCCTATTATCGACCCAGTGGTCACGGTGCCAGTCGTATTCGTGGACGAATTTGACGAGCCGTAAACACTAGCAATCCGGCTATCTCATTCAGTTTTTTCCGCTTTAGCTTCGGCCCACGATTTCTTGTCGTGGGCGTTGTCAGGGGACTGGGCCAATGCCCTTTCGAGCGACTCGGTCGCTTTGGCAAACCAGCCCGCGGCGGCAGGATCCTTCGATTGTTTGGCAAGTCGTCCGAGTGCCAGGTACGTTCGGCCCAGGTCGCCGCGAGGCGCGGAAACATTTGGCGATTCCTGGACTCGCTTCTCCAATAGTCTTCGGGATTCCTCCAAATCGGTGAGGGCCTCGGCCTGTCGAGCGGGATCTGACATCCGCAGGAGCGCCCGGTGCTGGAACGCGACGCTGAGCGATTCGCGATACATGGGCACTTGCGGAAAGCTCTTGGCCAGGGCCTGCCACGTCGCGATTGTTGCGGCCAACCCCTTCTCGGCATTTTCGACTCGTTTGGGATTAGGAGACGTCGCCCAAGTGCGAAACTGCTCCAATTGGCAAGCGGCATAGAAGTGAATGATATCGTTCGGATTGACGCCCGCGGGGGGTTTCGTGGTCAGATCGAAAAGCGACTTGACCGGCTCCCTGTGGGCTTCCAGTGCCGCATCGTGTCGGCCTGATTCGCGTTCACAAACCGCTACCAGGTTGAGCGAGGCGGCAAGCAAAACCGGGTCGTAGGGATGTCTTTTGGCAGGGGGAAGCGTGGCGAATTCGCGATAGATAGCGGCGGCTCGCTGAGCCGTCGTGCTCGATTCATCGTACATTCCGCGCGTGCATTGCGCACTGGCAAGGCTGAAGAGGGTCGCAGCCAAGGTTTGGCGGAGATGAGATTGAGTGGGTTGTTCGGCGATCAATTCCTCGATCAGTTGGCTGGAACGATGGAGGGTTTCCGTCGCTTCTTTCAGTCGGCCGACGTTGGCCTGCAATTTTGCCTGGTCTCGCAGCGACTCCGAGAGGATCTGGCCATAGCGTGTTTCGTCCGGAAACTGCTTCGCCAGCCCTTCGTAAAGTTTGATTGCATCGCGGTACAAGGGATCGGCCGCATCGATCTCGTCGGCCAGCCGATGGACGTTGGCAGCATAACGATACACTTGAGCGCTCCGCCGGCGGAGCTCCTTGTCCTCCGGCTCGTCGTCCAGATAGTGGCGGCAGGCCTTGGCCACGAGTTCCAAAATGTCCTTGCGAGTCTTGTGGAGCGAGGGTCGGGCGGCGATTTCCGCTTCGGATGATTCCATCAATTCAATAATACTGAAGCTCTGATCGCGCGCAAGTTTGTAGTTGTTAACGGCAACCTGCTTCTGCTGGAGGGCAACTCCAGTTTGTATTTGCGCCAAGGCGTAGTTGGCTTCCGCCACACGCTTTTGCTCAGCTGTCCGGCGCTGCTCCGCGGAGATCAAGGCCGTGCTGATTGCCAGCCCGATCGTGGCGCACAATAGCACGACGCCCGCACTGACGACCGCTGTCCGATGCCGCCGCGCCCAGCGCGTGGTCCGCGCGGTCCACGGTTCCGCGTACACAGCCACCGGTTCGTCCGCCAGCCAGTGTTCGACATCGGCGGCCAACTCTAGGGTTGTTGCGTATCGGTCCCTGGGATGGAAGGACATGGCTTTGCGGCACACGGCGTCGAGCGCCGCGGGGGTTTGCGGCTTCACCTCCTTGGGAGGTGTGAATACGCCGCGGCGCACCTTGGCCAGCACTTCTTCCTTGGTAGGTGCCTCATAGGGCATCTTTCCCGCGAGCAGCGTGTAGAGCGTGGAACCGAGGCTGTAGATATCGCTGGCGGGGCCCAACTCCAAGGTCCGGCCCTCAGCCTGTTCCGGGCTCATGAACGGGGGAGAGCCGATATGCGATCCGGCCAGCGTCGGGTCGATGCTGCTGCCGGAAGCGGGGTGCAGAGTCCGCTCCACTTCGGCACCATTGGCCGAGGCTAGGGTGCTGTGATCCTTGGCTCCGGTTTTTGCCAGACCCCAGTCGACAATCAGCGTTTCACCGAATTTTCCCAGCATGACGTTGGCGGGCTTGAGGTCGCGGTGCAAGACGCCGCGGTTGTGGGCATAGGCCACCGCGTTGCAGACATCCACGAAACGGCGGAGCAATTGGCGAAAAGCCAGACTCCGCTCTCCTCCATCCCGCCCCTGTTTGTCGGCCGCATGGAATTGCTCGATGGCCTCCTTCAAGTTGTCGCCCCGGATGAATCGCATGGCGTAGAACGGCCGCCCGTCCTCATACGCCCCCAGCCCATAAACCGGCACGATTCCCGGATGTTCCAAGCCGCCCGTAATCTCCGCCTCCACGACAAAACGATGGCGGCTGCCGATATCGTCGGCGAATTTCGGCTTGATCTCCTTGAGGGCCACTTCGCGATGCAGCTCGGTGTCGTTGGCCACGAATACGTCTCCCAGCCCGCCGCCGGCGTGATGCCGCAGCTTTTGATAGCGGGCGTCGGCAGGCGGTGGCGGAAAATAGGTGGCCGTTTCGACTCCGGCGGCATTGGAAGCGAGCTTGGCCACACTGGTCTGCACGTCGATGTCATTCGTCGAAAGCAGTTCCGACGCCGTGATGGACCGAGTGTTGATCGCCTGCAAACTCAGCTCGGGTTTGTCGCCGTGCAGTTTCAAGTGCTGAACGATGAGGGTGTCAATCGCCGCAAGCTGCTCGGCGGTCAGTTTCCGCTGTGCGAGCAGGATCTGGCCCAGCGGCTTTTGCTTGTCGAGCACCCAGGCGTGCATGGCCGCCACGAGCGCGTCTCGGTCGATAAAGTTGACTTGCACCGCCAGAATGCCGAACAACAAGTTGCGATCGGCATCGGCGCGATTCACTGGCTGAGACATGGCCGAGAACTCCCAAGGACGCCCGCGGCAAGTTTGCGACTATCGACTTGCCCGCGAGGTTCCTTTTGCATGATAGAGCGCGGCCCACGCCCATGCAAAGCCGCGGGCGTGCCACTCACACGGGCGTAGCCACCTAGCGACGCTGTCTTTCATTCGGTCAGCCGCTCGCCGTCGTGTTTGTGGTGGCGGGCAATGATGTCCCAGGCTTCCTGCGGGCTTTCCGCATATTCAATGAGCTGCAAGTGCTGGTCGCCGATAACTCCTTCGTCGGCCAGGAATTGAAAGTTGACAAGTTTGTCCCAGTAGGCGCGGCCGTAGAGAATCACCGGAACGTCCTGCATTCGCCTGGTTTGCTTGAGCGTGAGCACCTCGAACAGTTCGTCGAGCGTACCAAAACCTCCGGGAAAGGCGACTAGAGCTTTGGCGCGCAACAGAAAGTGCATCTTGCGGATAGCGAAGTAATGGAACTGAAAGCAGAGATTGGGCGTGATGTAGGGATTCGGCTTTTGCTCCTCCGGGAGGGTGATGTTCAGGCCGATGCTCTTGCAGCCGACGTCCTGGGCACCGCGGTTGGCGGCTTCCATGATGCCGGGGCCGCCGCCGGTGATGACAACGTAGTCGCAGCGGCCGTCGCATTGGCAGGAAGAGGAGCAGATGCGGGCGAACTCGCGGGCGGCATCGTAGTAGTGGGCCTTTTCGAGAATCCGCTCGGCCCGGCTGACGGCACGGATCAATCCAGCATCTTGGGGCGAATTTTCGAGTGCGCCTTGGGCTGCGGCCAGACGCTCTTCCGCCAGGGGCCGCTCGACGATGGAAGTGCCGCCAAAGACGACAATCGTGGAGTTGATTTTCTGCTCGTTCAGGAACAACTCGGGCTTAAGCAGCTCCAGTTGCAGGCGCACCGGGCGGAGTTCCGGCCGCTGCAGGAATTCATCGTCATAGGCGGCGAGCAGATAGCTCTCCGATTTTTCGATGGCTTCGATTCTCTGCCGACGTTCATCACCGTTCATGGGGATTGTCTCTGTTGAGACCTCCAGGGGAAATATGCGAGCCTTGCGGTCATGGTAATCGGTGGGGAGGAACTGAGCGAATGTGGCGGAGAGGGCGAGAATGGCGAGGGTGCTGTTCACCAGGATCAGCGTTGCCATCAGGGGGGTTGGCCGAGCAAGTGAGGTGAGCGGCAGCAGGTCCTCAGCCGCCAGGCAGGGGAGCAGAATTGCCATGATCAGCAGCCAGGCGGGCCAGGGAAAGACTTCCCGGCTGCCGAGCCCGCGCAGCAAAACGAGCAGCAACACCGCGGCGATCGTCGCAAACAGGGCGACAAGAAGCGTCATTTGCCAACCAAGGACAAGCCCGAGCGTCACCAGGAGTAGCATGGGACAAAAAGTTGGCCAGCGGCGGCTGGTGATCTTCCAACCAAAGGAAACAGAGAGGCCGAGAACAGTCCCCAAGAGTACGCCGAATGCGGCGTCGACGAGCGCGGCTTGCCAGCCGTCAAGGTTCCAGGCGTACCAGGCCGGAAGCGGGCGGACATTGGGCCAAATCAAGGGAAGGCAGAGTCCCGCAATGAAAACCGGCAGTAGCAGGGACCAGGGGACGGGCTGCCGATCGATGTCAATCAGAGCCGCGCCGAGGAGAGTGAAATACAGGAGCATCAGGAGGCAGTAGCCCGTCCAGAATGGAACCAAGTCCCGGGAAGAAAGGAGCATTTGTTCTGGACCACGACTCGACCAAATTGCCGTCTGTGAGCCGCTCAAGCACTCCATCAGGACCAGTGCCACACCGACCCAAATGCCCCCCATCAAAAACTCAATCAGCGGATAACGCGCCGAGATGGAAAGCTTGCAGTCCTTGCATTTTCCCCTCAAGAGCAGCCAGCCGAGGATCGGAAGGTTATGCCACAGACGGATGGCGTGGCCGCAACGCGGGCAGCGCGAACCGGGATAGACGATGTTCTTTCCCAGGGGTAGGCGATAAACAACGACGTTGAGAAAACTACCCCAAGCTCCGCCGACCGCGAACAGCCAAACGCAAAGGAGAAAAGTGCTCAGGGCGAGGACCACGGAAGGAGGCAAATGGTCGCCTATGCCCGCGAATAGCAGAGGTGCGGAAGATTGGTTCCACGCATCCATGCTTGTCACTTGGATGTGATGTAGGCGGAGATGAGCTCGTCCAGCTCCTCAGGCTTATCAAAACCGATTTTGCGACGTTTTTGCTCGCCGTTATGATAAATGAAAAGTGTCGGTAGGAGTTGCACTCCGAGGTCATCCCGCAAGTAAGGATTCTCGTCGGAGTTGACTTTCACGACCAAGAGCTCTTGATGTTCCTGAGCGATCGTGACCAGGTGCGGCTCAAGCACTTTGCAAGGCTTGCAGGATTCCGACCAGAATTCAACAAGCACCGGCCGCTTGCTGGCCACGACGACGGAGCGAAAGTTGTTCTGGTCGGCGCTCACGACGGTGCCCGTGGGCACTTCTCCCCCGCAGCCAGCAAATAACAGGCCCAGCACGCCGAGGAGTGCCCAAAGGGAAAATGACCAGCGCGGCATTACGATTTTCCTGTCGCCTTACCGCTCTTGGGAATCGATTTATCGAGTCCCTTTTTTCCGGGCTCGGACTTAGGAGGCTCGGGTTTGGCTGGCACTTTGGTGGGAGCGTAATCGTGATCGCGCTTGCGCACGACGGTGGCGGTCAAGATCTTGTCGGGAACAGGCAAGGGGGGCGCTCCGTACCCCGCCAATTCAGGATTTCGGCGCTGCAGCTTGGGGAGGATGTCCATCCCTTCCACGATACGGCCGAAGGCCGTGTGCTTGCCGTCCAAATGGGCCGTTCGGCGAAACGTCAGAAAGAATTGCGACCCTCCTGTGTCTTTTCCCGAATGAGCCATGCTCAGAGTACCCTGAAAATGCAGCCGATGGTTTTCGCCGTAACATTCGCAGGGAATTTCGTAACCCGGTCCGCCGGTGCCGTCCCCCTTTTCAAAGTCTCCCCCTTGAGCCATGAAGCCGGAAAGTACGCGATGGAAAGGAGTACCATCGTATTTCTTGTTCTGCACCAGATGCATGAAGTTGCCAACGGTTTGAGGGGCCTCGTTCTCGAAGAGCTCGATGACGATTGTCCCTTTCGAAGTCTCGAGCTTCACACGGGGCAGATCATCGGATTCCTTCTCCTTGCTGCGAATTGCCTGTTCTTTAACCCATAACTCCTTGGTCTTCGGGAGTTCCTGCAAATACTCTTTTCCTTCCTCATCGAGCATGTTTGCCTTGTCGGCGAGCGGGAGAAACTTTTCCGCGGTGTCATAGTCGTCGGACAAGAAAGCGGCGACGCCACCGAGGGAATAGATGGCTGGATTCTCTACTTTAACCTCCAGCAGCTTCTGGGCTCGCTTGACCACAGCGCCGTATTCTTCTTTCCGAAAATCGTAAGCCATGAGCCCGATAATGGTCTTGGTCACGCCCTCGTCTTTGCCCGGTTTGGCTTCAAAGGCGGCTTCGGCAGCGGAGCGGAGTTTTGGGAGAAGTTGCTCGCTCTGAGTTACAAGCTTTTGGTAGCGCAACCGCAGGACGGCCTGCTCTTCCGAGGAAGGGGCCAATTGATATTGCTCTTTCAAGTCGCTCAGCTGTTTATCGACTTCGTTCCACTTCTTAAAGAGAGCCGGAAAGTCAGCTGCCGTGGCCGGGGGTTCCACCGGCTTCTCCGCGGGTTTCTCGGCCTTCGTTACGTCAGATTTTTCGCCTTCCTTTTTCTCTTCCTTGGTTGCCGATTTCGCGTCTGGCTTCGGGGCATCTTTCTCCTGAGCCCAGGTTGAGCCCGTAAGTGACATCGCGAAGGCAAACACCAGACTGTAAACGCCAACCTTCATAATTTCGCTCCCAGCTAAGTCCGCTAACATCCAATGGCCAAACGACGGTCATTGCCCCGGATTATTGTTCTACTTTTTTGGGAGCATAAACGTGTTCGCGCTTCCGTACCACTTCCGCAGTGATGATCTTGTCCGGAACGATTTCGGAATCCATCATCTCCGGGTCGCGGCGCTGGATCTTTGCCAGCACTTCCATTCCTTCGATCACTCGCCCAAAGCAGGTGTGCCGACCGTCCAACTCGGTGGTGGGGCGAAACGTCAGAAAAAACTGCGATCCTCCCGTATCACGGCCCGCGTGGGCCATGCTCAGACTGCCGCGAAAGTGTCGGCGATATTCCGGTTTGTGACACTCACAATAAATCTGATAGCCAGGTCCGCCGGTGCCATCCCCCTTGGGATCACCCCCCTGAGCCATAAAGTGGGCGAGTACGCGGTGAAAGGACTTGTCGTCGTAGAATTTCTTTTCCACCAGGCTGATAAAGTTGCCCACCGTATCGGGAGCTTCGTTCTCGAAAAGTTCCAGCACGATGACCCCTTTGTTTGTCGTCATTTTGACGCGGGGAAGATCGTCCTTGGCTTCCTCTGCCTTACGGATCGCCAGCTCCTTTTCCCAGAGTCCTTTTTGCGTGGATACGAGCGGAGACATTTGCAATCCCAGCTTGGAGATTTCATTATCCTCTCCTACCAGGCTGCCGCCATCGTTGGCCGTCTTGAAAAATCCTTCCGCGGCAGCATAGTCATTGGTGGCAAAGGCGCAAACGCCCGCAGCACCCGGCAGGAGTTTTTCGGTGCAGCCGGCATCGAGAAGTTTCTTGGCCATCGCCAGCCCACCTTCAAAGTCGTCCTGGTCGATGGCGTCCCCTACAAACTTCAGTAGAAACCGCTCCAGTTGCGGATCGGCGCTCCCAGTTTCGAGGTAGGCCGCCAGGGCAGTATCGCGCAGCTTGGGGAGCAACTGCCGTCCCTTCTCCACTTCCGCATTAAACTCAGCCGTCAGTTTTTTCTGCTCGTCATCTTTAGCAGTTTGGAAGTTCGTCCGCAGTTCGCGCATTTTCTTGAGAACAACTTTCCAATCCTCCATGAGCTTGTCGAAGTCAGCCCGAGCACCGGTTTTGGGGGCCGGAATCTCGACCTTATCGGACTTGAGTCCTGTTTTTTCAGTCCCCTCTTTCGGAGCCGACTTCGCGGGGGGTGCTTTGGCCGCCGGGTTTTTGGCGAGCTCTTTTGCCTCTTGGGCTCCTACCAGCGACCAGCCGCAGAGCAGGGCCAAACCGCAAGTGGCGAGAAAAAAACGACGAATCATAAAATCGCTCCCATGCCGACAATGAACGCTTATTGGTAAAACCAGATTAACATAGTCCCACCCGCGGATTAAGGTGGGGGGACGTAAAGTGTTACTACGCAAGCATCTTCCCCGAGGTTCGTGCCGTCAACGAGCCGCTCATGAACCAGGCCCATCGTGCCGCGACCCCTAAAAAACCGCTCCCCCAAAATGGCTGGTCCGCATGCCAAGGATCCGGGTTCTGAAGTGGTTGGCGTGCGAATTATCGGCGGCACCATGCGCGGGCGACTGCTGGAGTATAGCGGGGACCCGCGGACCCGGCCGATGAAGGACAGGGTGAGGGAATCGGTCTTCAACCTGGTAGGGCCTGCCATTGCCGGGGCGCATGCCATCGACCTGTTTGCCGGCACAGGGGCGCTGGGGCTGGAGGCCATCAGCCGTGGGGCTACCGCTGCGACCCTGATTGAGCGGCACTATCCCTCCAGCCAGCTCATCAAGCAGAACGCCCAATCGCTTGGCATTGCCGAGAAATGCGAGGTCGTCTTCGGAGATGCCTTTCTGTGGGGGCGAAAACCAGCTTCGCCGGCCGTCTCGAATTCTAAGTCTCAAGTCTCAAATCCGAAATCCAAAATCCAAAATCTGAAATCGGCCGCTCGCTGGCTCATCTTCTGCTCCCCACCCTACGAGTTCTATGTTTCCAGGCAGGCCGAGATGCTGGATCTTGTCGGCACGCTTTGGTCGACCGCACCTGGCGGCAGTTTGTTCGTGGTGGAGGCCGACGAGCGGTTCGACTTTGCTCTCTTGCCAGAACCCGCTGTGTGGGATGTGCGCAACTATCGCCCAGCCAGAATCGGGCTGGCTGAGAAATCCTAGATCGCGGCAGCAACCGATGCTGGCTAAACCGTTGGCAAATCGACTGCGTACGTAATAACGCATGTGTCGATAATCCTTGCAGGTTTGGCAATCTCTTCGTGCGCGCACAGTATGCTCCCTCGCCGCCAGTTTCTGCTAGCACTTGCCGTCGGCGCGGTTGATTCCGCATTGCGCTATGTGAATGCAGCGGACGACGAAACTGCCCTAGCCGAGTCCTTTACGCCGTCCGCCGAATTCCAGGCGCTCATCACTCGTCTGGCCCGCGAGCATCTGCCGGACAAATACGAGAAGACCAAAAACTGGGGCAAGACCACGCGCGTCTTCGATGGGTGGAAACTGGAACGCGACGGCCTGAAAGTAGAAACGCGCCGCCGCTTCAAAGATGCCAATGACGGGGCCTGGCAAAAGTACACAATTCGGCTGCTCGACCCCGAGCACAAGTTTGATGTCCGTGTGGCCAATCTGCGGCAGCGAGAGAGCCAGGCCGTTTGCGATGTAACCGTCGTGGGCCTGGCCCGCGTTTCCGGCCGCCACACCCAGTGGGAAAACGGCGTGCAACTAATCAGCATTGGTGCCGAGGCCGATGCCCGCCTGCGATTGCGGGCGGAGCTCGCCGTCGCCATGAAACTTGACCCGACGAAGTTCCCTCCCGATTTCGCCCTGCAGCCGCGAGTCACCAAGGCCGACCTCGACATCCTGGAATTCAAGATCCGCCGCATCAGCCATTTCGGCGGCCCGATGGTCAAGTCTCTCTCCAGCACCGTCCGAGAAGTGCTGGAAGACAAGATCGCCGAGGACCGGCACAAATTGGTCGAGCGTCTCAACAAATCCCTCGCCAAACAGCAGTCCAAGCTCCGCTTTTCCGCCGCGGACTGGCTTTCGTCACTTAACAGTAAGCCTGATTCGCAGCCGAAGTAGGGCGCAGTATCCTTTCCTATCGGGCACTCTCACCCGGAGGAGATCATGGGCCGGCGAAATTGCTTCAGAGTGACGTGTCTGCTCGGACTGGCGTTTCTGGCCGGTGATGCCTTCGGTCAAAAGCCGGACACAACGCTTTCCCCCGATCTGGCCAACATTCCCCTGGGAACCTGGGTCAAGCTCAGCCCTCTCAAAGGCACTCCGCCGTCGCCGCGACTGGGGTATGAAGGGGCGTGTGCGTGGGACGGCAAGAACGGCGTCCTCATTCGCTATGGCGGCCATAATCAGGGAGGTGGCGGCGAGCAGGGTTCGGAAATCTGGACCTTCCAGCCGAAGTCAGCCAAGTGGACGCTCAAGGAGCCAAATACCTCTCCCCCGGGTATTTGTTGTGGCCAGCAAAACCTGTTGGACCCGACCAGCGGCCGCTATCTTCGTTTTCCCGCTTTCAGCGCTAGCCACGGCTGGCAATGGTTGCGAGAGGTCTATCTCAATGACGCCTCCGTCTGGAGCTACGACTTGCCGCAGAATCGTTGGCGGAACATGCGCCCGCTGCCGGCGGCTCATCCGCGGCCACTCCGCTGTGCCTCGTGGGATGCGGAACACGCAGTGGTGGTGATGTTCGGCGGTGAAGGGAGCCACGAAGGAACCTGGACTTACGACCCCTGGGAAAACACCTGGAAACAGATGAAGCCCGACAAGGAGCCAGCAGGCCGCAGCGGCGGCAACATGGCGTACGATGCCCGGCACAAAGTCCATATCCTGTTCGGCAGCCAGTTCGAGAACGATCAGCACACCTGGATCTACGATCTGGCAACGAACACTTGGACGGATGCCGTTTCGGAAGGTCTTCCGCCCACGGACAAAAACGATGCCGTGCTGACCTACGACTCCAGCGCTGGCGTGGTGCTGGCCGTCATCAAGATTACAACGGGCAAGGATGAGGAAGCAGTCCATCGCCTGGAAACCTGGACCTTCGACGTTGGCGAGCGGCGCTGGTCACCTCTCAAGCCGCCGCGCGAACCGGATGCTACCAGCAATCGAGCCCGGCAATTGATGTTCGCTCCGGAACTGGGCGTGGCGCTGCTCGAAAACCGCCCCAGCAATTCCAGCGGCATCTCGGAGCAGCAGATTTGGGCCCTCCGACTGCCGGCTAAGCCCGAGGCCAAGCAGCCTGTGGAAAATTCCAAGCCGCGGAACAAGCCGCGAGTCGTCGATGAACTGGTCGTCTCCGTCGTCAATGAGAAGCAGGTGGAAATTGACTGGCAGCCCTCCATCGGCAAGGACGTCGCCGGCTACATCGTCGAACGGGCCGCGGTCGAAGTCGTGAGTGAAGATCAGCTCAAACGACTCAAGGCTCAGACTCCGCCCCTGGAATCACCCAGCGTCGGCGCTATTCGTCGCATCGGGCCGTTCGCCAGGCTGAATCTGAAACTAACAAGCGGCACCTGCTATACCGATGCGTCGCTCGATTTCGCGAAGCCAGTGGCAATCGATGGCGTCCCCGTTTTGGAGCGGAAGTTTCACGACGAAGAGTTTGACCCCGCAGGGCGGGCCTATCGCCCTGCGGTCTACGCTTACCGTGTGCGGGCCGTGAATTCCGCCGGCATCAGCAGCGGCCCATCCCCGGCGGTTTTCACGATTCCGTCCAGCCCGCAGCAACTTTTTGCCAAGGAAGAGGGAACCTCCTGTCGACTCAAATGGGAAGCCAATGCCGAGAAAGCGATTCGAGGCTACCGCGTCTATCGCATGGACGGCTGCTACAGCAAGGACGCGATTGTTCGTCTCACGGACGAGCCGCAGACCGCATTGACCTTTACCGATACCGCGGCCGGCAAGGAAACTCGCCGTTACTACGTCGTCGCCGTTGATGCGCTGGGCCAGGAGGGTTTTCCCAGTAGCCCCGTGTGGTCCAACCGCGAATGGCAATCGTTCTATCAACCCTTCATCGGCGAGTGGCATCAGTAGCATCGCGCGGGCCACGGCGAGTCGTGCCGACGTCACGAGCGGATGCTACCTGGCAACCTGGCTCCAGTCTTTGCGTTGCCGCGAGCTGGGGATATCCATCTTCTGCCGATACTTGGTGATAGTGCGGCGGGCGACCGTGAGGCCCAGCTTCTTCAGCTCGATGACCAAATCGTCGTCAGACAGCGGATCTTGCTTGTCTTCCTTGTCGACGACTTCTTGCAGGCGGATGCGGATGATGTCCCAGGCGACGTCTTCCCCTTCTTCCGTCCGCGTTCCGCCGACGAAGAACCGCTTGAGCGGAAAGATGCCCCGCGGCGTTTGCATATATTTATCGTCCACCGCCCGGCTGACGGTGGTGACGTGGACGCCGACCTTCTCGGCAATCTGCTGCATCTTCAGCGGAACGATGTGCTCAGGGCCTTCGTCAAGAAAACTGGTCTGGTGATCGACGATAGCCTGCGAAACGCGGGTGAGCGTATTGCGGCGCTGCTCGATGGACTCGATCAGCCACTGCGCCGCCGTGATCTTCCGCTTGATGTACTCCCGCTCCTCCGGAGTGATGTTGCCGCTCATCAGGCGCTCGCGGTAATAGCGGCTGATGCGGAGTGTGGGGGTGCGAGAGTCGTCGACAATCACTTTGTACTGACCATCGTCGGCGAGGACGACCGAGACATCGGGATTGACCGTCGGGACGAAGTTCTCGGCGAAGTTTCCCCCCGGCTTGGGATTGAGCGTTTTCAGTTCTTCCCAGGCTTCGCGAATAAGCTCGATGGAGTAGCCCGTCTGCTTCTGGATGAGCGGCATGCGGTTGTCGCGCAGGTCCTCCAGATGCGAAGTGATCAGTGTCTTGATTTCTTCGTAAAAGAGCAAGTCGTCCGACAGTTGCCTCAGCAGACATTCCTTAAGGTCGCGGGCGGCAATGCCGGGCGGGTCGAGTTCCTGGACCAGGGCCAAGGCTTGCTCGGCCATTTCCAGTTGCTCGGGCGTGGCATCGGCCGGCAGCAAATCGCGCAGGCTGCTGCGAAAGTAGCCGCCGTCCTTGGGGTCGAGCGTGGAGATAATCCGCTCGCACATCGCCATCATCTCGGGGGCCACGTCCATCTCGCCGAGCTGGTGCATCAGGTACAGTTGCAGCGATTCCGGCCGCTCCGCGACGTTGGAAATCGCATCATGAGCCCTGTCGGCGTCCTCTTCCATCCGGTTGGACGAGCGGCGGTTCCCTTCCTCGAAATAATCCGGCATCTCGTTGTTGAGATTAAGCAGCCGCTCGAAGTCGTCGGCGTTATCGTGCTTCTCATCGACGATCAGCTCTTTCTCATCGACACTCTTTTCCTTGGCGGAATCGCGCTCCTCTGTTTCGTCGGGCAGCTCGGGGTCCACTTCCTGCATCTCCAGAATCGGATTCTCCGCCAGCTCTTGCTCGATCCTTTCTTGGAGTTCTTGCAGCGGAAGCTGCAGGATCTCCATCGACTGGATCATCCGCGGCGCAAGTTTTTGCACCTGGGTTTGTCGCTGTTCGAAGCCGAATGAAAGACGCATGAAGGCTAAATGTCCTGCCGTTGTTTTGGTTTGTTACTTGTCAAAATTTCTGCCGGCCGGACATGGCGTCGGCCAGGATTTCTTTGTTCGTGTATTCCAAAATGCTGCCGGTAGTGATGCCGCGGGCTAGCCTCGTCACTTCCACCTGGAAAGGTGCGAGCAGGTTGGTGATGTACAGCGCCGTTCCGTCTCCTTCGACGGTTGGGTTCGTCGCCATGATCACTTCCCGAATCGTCCCTTCTCGCACCCGTTCCACCAGCGGCTCAATCGTGAGTTGATCCGGCCCAACCCCGTCCAGCGGAGCGATCCGCCCCAGCAGCACGTGGTACAAGCCGCGAAAGGCCCCCGCTTGTTCGATCGCAATCAGATCCCGCGGCTGTTCCACAATGCAGAGCTGCGACTGATCGCGCCGCGAGTCCCCGCAAATCAGGCACTGCTCTCCTTCGGAAAGGTTGAAGCAGGTTTTGCAGTAGCGGACGTTCTCGCGCACGCTGCGAATCGCATCGGCCAGGGCCAAGGCCTCCGCCTTGTGCACTCGCAGAATGTGGTACGCCAGGCGCTCGGCGCTCTTGCGTCCGATGCCGGGAAGCTTGGCGAATTCGTCAATGACTTTGCCAACCGATTCCGTGATTTGAGCCATTGTGAGCCTCGTCCAATCAGGCCGGAGGAGGAGCAGCTTCCGCCGGTCCCGAACCCTCCGTCTCTTCCGCTCGAATTGGCTCCACGACGTTTACGATTTCCCCATCGAACATCTCGATGGCTTGTCGCACGAGCAAATTCCGTTCCGCAACCTTATTCCGCCTTTGGCGACTTTGGGCCGCCGAAGGGACTGGTGCTAAACCTGCCCCATTCGCTGCCGGAAGGTCCGGCAGAAGCTCAAATTCCAGCCGGATTTCTGCCCCTGCCGCTTGGGATAGGGCTTGCTCCAGCCGGGCTTTTCGCTCAGGCTTTTCGCACTGCTCCTTATTATAGGCTTTTCGGTGGCGAACCACTATCCTGTTTGGCCCGGAAATTGCTATTGACTCGGCTTTTGCCGCAAAGTCTCGCGTCATATCTTCAATCGCAGCAAGGGCTTGCTTCCACAGCAAGGGAAGCAATTCAGCCGTCAGAATTGGCGGTTCCAGCGGTTTATCTCGCCCATTTTCAGCTATCTGGGCTGAGTCGGGAGTTTTTTTTTCAGCCGCCGGCTCAGGGGTAGAAGGGGGACTGGCCGGTGGACGTGCTTGCGCGATTGGCTTTGCGGCAGCAATCGCGACCGGCAATGTCCCATCTCGGACCTGGCCCAGAATTGCCGGCAATTCGTCGAGATCGTCAAGTTTACAAATCCGGACCAAGGCGATTTCCAGAAGGGTTCGCGTGTGGGTGCTGTGCCGCATCCGCGTAACGGACTGATCGAGAATCTGCACAATCGCCAGGAGAGATTGAATGCCAAGTTGCGAGCCAAACTCCACCAGTTGCGGCCGCTCATTGGGACCGGCATGGAGCAATAAATCTTCGCCGCAACCAACATGGGCGGCCATCACATCCCGAAAATAACCGACGAGCTGTTCCGCGAATTGTCCAAGGTCCACACCTTCACGCACAGCCGCATCGACTTCCCCCAGCGCGGTTGCCGCATCGCGGGAGATGATACTCTGTGTGATGGCGGATAGCCGGCTGCTCTTGGCGGTGCCGAGCATGGCGTGGACATCTTCCACAGCGATTTTTTTGCCACCGAACGAAAGCAGTTGCTCAAGCAGCGACTGGCTGTCACGCATCGAACCCGCGGCGCGGCGAGCCAGAATCTGCAGCGCATCGGGATCAGCTTCGACCCCTTCGCTTTTGGCAATCTCTTCGAGGCGGGTGAGGATTGACCTGGTTTCAATCGGAGCGAAATCAAACCGCTGGCCGCGGGAGAGGACGGTAATCGGAATTTTGTCCGCTTCCGTCGTGCAGAAAATGAACTTCACATGC
>SXOA01000184.1 GCA_005778405.1 Planctomycetaceae bacterium | reverse complement strand
ATCGAGCTAATGGTCCGTCCCCCAAAGGTGTCAGACCCTCACCCAAGCCCTCTCCCAAGGGGAGAGGGAACGCCTTTTCATCTTACTCCCAGCTTACAGGAAGATGTACCCCTCTTCGCCATGCTGGCTCACGTCCAGCCCCTGCAGCTCTTCGTCCTTTTTCACTCGCAGACCCATCGTGGCGTCGAGAATCTTGAGCAGCACGAAGGTGACCACGGCGGCGAAGACCCACGTGACGACGACCGCCGTAAGCTGGCCAACGAGTAACTCCGGCCGGCCATCAATCAGTCCGACCGGCTGAAAGTTGCTGACCAAGGCGGGATCACAAACATGGACCGTGGCAAATACGCCCGTCAGAATCGCTCCCAGCGTTCCCCCTACGCCGTGGACGCCGAAGGCGTCGAGCGAGTCATCGTATCCAAAAGCGGCCTTGAGCTTCGTGCAGGCGAAAAAGCAAACAATCCCCGCCGCCGCGCCCAGCACCAGCGCCGGCATCGGCTGAACGTATCCCGAGGCGGGCGTGATGCAGACCAAGCCCGCGACCAATCCTGACGCAGCCCCGAGTACGCTCGGCTTGCCGCGGGTGATCCATTCCATGCCAGCCCAGGCCAGAGCCCCCGCAGCGGCTGCGAAGTGCGTCACGCAAAAGGCGGTGGAGGTCAGCCGGTCGGCTGCGAGCTCGCTACCGGCGTTGAATCCAAACCAACCCACCCACAACATCGCGGCACCCAGAACGGTATAGGTCAAGTTGTGCGGCGGCATCGGTTCCGTTCCGTATCCCAAACGTTTGCCGAGAACCAGCGCACAAACCAGCGCGGAGACTCCCGAGCTGATGTGAACCACGGTTCCACCCGCAAAATCGAGCGCGCCTCCCAGAATCCCATTTCCCGGTTTGTTGCCGATCGGAGTGAAGGCCAAGATGCCGCCATCCCAGACCCAGTGGCACAGCGGACAATACACGAGCGTTCCCCACAGGGCCGTAAAAATGACCATCGTGCTGAACTTCATCCGCTCCGCGAAAGCGCCACAAATCAAAGCCGGCGTGATGATAAAAAACATTCCCTGAAACAGCATGTGCGTCATGATCGGTGTTTCCGAGATCACGCCGGCATCGGAGCACATCGGCATCTTGACTTCTTTCTTGACATGTCCGGATTCATCCAGCACAGGTTTTCCCGCGGCATCCAGCACGTCAACCAGTTGAGGCTCCACCCCTCGCATGAAGAGATAGTCCCCGTTGCCGATGTACGCACCCCCTCCGCCAAACGCCAGCGAATATCCATAGATGGCCCAAATGACCGTATTGAGCCCCATCAAGAATACGCACTGCATCATCACTCCCAGCACGTTCTTCTTGCGGACCAGGCCGCTATAGAACATCGCCAGTCCGGGGGCGGTCATGAACAGAACCAGCGCGGAGCTGGTGAGCATCCACGAGTTATGCCCCGCGAGGGCAGCACCACCAGCCTTGGCATCGAGGCCGGCGACTTTTTCGTCAATCTTGGCGTCTATTGACTCCAAGGTAAGCGGTGCGGCTTTGGTTTCTGTCTTGGCTTCTTGGCCCAGAGCGGCCAAAGTCAGCGAAACGAGTCCAAGGAGCGTGCCGGTAACCACCGCGGAGTGAAAGAGTTTGCGAAGCATGGTCCCACCGTGAATGTGAACTTCAGCCGCCTGGGGAAGCACCCTGTCAGAAGGCGTCCCGCCTTCGAGTGCCGCCGCCTACGGAGATCCCGCGAGCGGACCTGCCGTTTCGTTGGAGAAAAGTTACTTTCACTACCGATGCCTGTAAAGTAGGCCCCGCACAATATCAGCCCGGCTTATTCCAGGGGACTTCCGCGGCTCCAGCCTCGTCATTGGCGGACCGCGCGGCCACAAACAGATAATCCCCCAACCGGTTCAGATAGATCAGCACGTTCTGAAAAGCGGACGGATCGCTGCTGGCCAGCGTGACCACACGCCGCTCGGCCCGCCGGCAGATGCTCCGGGCAACATGCAGGTGGGCGGCGGATGACGCACCGGCAGGCAGCACAAACTGCTGCAACGGGGGTAGCCTTGTTTCCAGAGCATCGATGGCCCTTTCGAGCGCTTCGCTGTGCCTGGCGCCAATCATTGCCGTCCTGTGCTTCACCGGGTCCGGCGTGGCGATTTCCGCTCCGACGGCGAACAGTTCGTTCTGCACCTGGGCCAGACACTCTTCAATTTCCACCGGCAACGACTGACTTCGGGCCAGCCCCAGAAAGGCATTCAGCTCGTCCACAGCTCCAATCGCTTCGATCCGTACGTCATCTTTTCGGACCCGCGAGCCGGCGAACAGGCCAGTCTGGCCACTGTCCCCGGTTTTGGTATAGATCTTCATTATGTAAACGTCCTTGCCTGCTGTTTTCGGCTCAGGGAGTGAATTGGCATTTTCTCTGCTTTTCAGGGGAGCGAAAGAGTGTCAAACTGACGCCCGGAGAGTTTCTTCACCACGAATGTAAACAAGGAGCGCAGGATGAGCGGCCAGCCCTTTGGTGATCCGAAAGCCAATCCGTATCAGGCACCCCAGTTTGGTGGAATGCCCGGCGATTCGCCAGAGCTCCTTTCGCAGGCCAACAGCGCATTTAACCTGGCGCTGGGGGCCATGTTTGTGGCTTTTTGCTGCTGCGGGCCAATCGGCCTGGTCATGGGAGTTGTTGCCATGAACAACGCGGGGAGCGTGCTCGCCCTCGCGTCCCCAGGTTCCGAGGCCAACAGCAAAGCCTCCACCGCCAAAATCCTAGGGATTGTCGCCATTGTTTTGGGCGTCATTCAAATGGCCGGCGGCGTCGTCAGCACCGTGATTAACAGCATGTAGTCGGCGGTGTGATAGCAGCGAATGTTGCCTTGACCCTTTCGTGGGGGAAAGTTAATCTCCGCGCGCCCTGGTTTCCCCCGCCGCTTCACGCGCGGAGCCGCTATGCGCTCATTGCCAGCAATTGCCGTCTCGTTTGTTTCGTTGCTTGCGCTTGCCTGGTCCTCAGCCGCGGTAAGAGCGGAAGACTCCCTCTTTCAATTGCGCGAAGAGGTGCGGACAGATGATCCTCCTTCCTCCAGCGACAAAAAAGAAGACGATCGTCACGCGACAAGCTACGATCCCTATTGCGATCCGTGCGATTCCGACACCCACTGTGACGGTTGGGGAGATCTCTTCGGGCCGGCAATTGGGGTCGCGGGAATCGCCGTGACGTCGCCGTTCTGGGGCCCGCCGGCGCTCATCGGGGATTCCTATTTGGTGGACGGCTATTTTCCGCGCTATCCCTACAAGCAGCGCGGCGGCTATATGTGGATTGGAGATCCGCTGCCCGATGTCTACATCGTGGGCGTTCGCGCCCGAAGTGATTTCGGCACCAATTTTGGGCGGTTTGACTGGGTGGGAGCAAATCTGCTCGTGGAGTCAACCATGCGGCTGGGTTTTGAAACGGACTTTCGCGAGCTGCATGAGAATGGACCTGGCGCGAGTACCGATTCGCTGACACTGGGCGACGCCAACCTGTTCTATCGCTTTGCCCAGAGCAATCAGTTTCAAGGCCGAGCCGGAGCTGGTTTCAATTACCTGGTCGACCAATCCGACAGCAACTTTGGCTTCAACTTCACCTATGCCGTGGATTGGTATCCGGTGAAGCCGGTCATCGTTTCCGCGGAAATGGACCTGGGCTGGCTGGGGCACGAGAGCCTGTTCCACTTCCGCGTGACGGAAGGAGTCAACTGGAAATATGGCGAGGCCTTCGTCGGCTACGACTATTACGACGTCGGCAATTTTCAAATTGGCGGCCTGGTCGCCGGCGTACGGCTCTGGTTCTGACGGGCGGGGTCCGAGACCCTCGCCCAACCTCTGTCGCGTATAATCCGCCGCATGACTTCGCCGCTAGCCAATCTCGACCTCGACCGTTGGGCCAATCTCGGCAAATCCTGGTCCATTCGCCCGGATACCACGTATCTCAATCACGGCTCCTTCGGCCCGCCGCCGGCACCCGTGCGTGAAGCCCGGCTGAAATGGATCCGCGAGCTCGACAGCCAGCCGATGGACTTCTTCGTCAGGAAGTTCGAGCCAGCCTGGCGAGCCGCCCGGAATACACTGGCCCAGTTCATTTCCGCGCCGGCGGACTCGCTGATCTTTGTTGAGAATGCCACGGCGGGAATGAACGTCGTGGCGGATTCGCTGGAGTTGCACCCGGGAGACGAAGTGCTGCTCACCGACCACGAATATGGCGCGGTAGTGCGGATTTGGGAGCGGGCCTGTCAGCGAGTCGGCGCTCGCACCGCCACCTGCCGGCTGCCGCTGCCGTTCACCACGGTGGAAGAGACCGTTGATTCGCTCTTCAGCCAGGTCACGCACAGCACGCGGCTGATCGTGGTGAGCCACATCACGTCGCCGACGGCCGTCATCCTGCCGGTCGCGGAAATCTGCCGCCGGGCCCGCGAGCGGGGAATCGCCGTCTGCATCGATGGGCCGCACGCCCCCGCGCAGATTCCGCTCGCTGTCGCCGGCCTGGGCTGCGATTTCTACGCTGCGAGCTGCCACAAGTGGCTCTCCGCCCCCTTTGGCTCGGGTTTTCTCTACGTCGCCAAGGAACATCAACCCCGCATTCGCCCACCGGTCCTCTCCTGGGGCCGTTTGCCGCCGCTGCCGATTGAATCCTGGAGCGACGAATTCTGCTGGAGCGGGACGCGCGATTCCTCGCCGTACTTGTCGATTCCCAGCGCCATCCAGTTCCTGCAGCAAGTGGGACTCGGCTTCTTTCAAACCGGCGCACATGCCCTGGCCCAGTACGCCCGTCAGCAACTCGTCGAGCTGACACAGCTCCAGCCCATCGTCCCCGATAGCCCCGCCTGGTACGGCAGCATGGCCCACGTCCCGCTGCCGCCAGGGGACCGGGCGAAGCTACAAGATGCCCTCTGGCAGCAGCACCACATTGAAGTCCCAATCGTGGAATGGAACGGCCACCGCTACATCCGCGTCTCCTGCCATCTCTACAACACGCCGGAGCAAATCGACGGGCTAGTGCGGGCCTTAGGACAGTCGCTGCAAGCGGAAGGCGATACGTAAATATCGCCGAAGATAGCGGAAATGCATTCTATTGGGCGGCAACCGCTACAGTTGGACAGGTTAACTTGGACTGATCCCCGCCAGTGGTTCGCTCATTGCTTCAACGGTAGAATAGAGGCGGAGGAATCTCATGACGACCATCACACTCCCGCCGGACTTGGAAGGCCGACTTGACGCCGAGGCTCGCCGCCGGGGCACCACCCTGGAACTGCTCGCCCTCGATGGACTACGCCGGCTCTTCGCCTCGCCTGCGGGCGACAACGGTGCTGCGGGCCAAGGTACACTCCTCGACTTTCTCGCGGGGCACATTGGCACGGTTGCCGGCGCGACTGAGCCTTACTCGGAAGACTGCGGCAAGCGATTTGCTGAAGGCTTATCCCAAAAGCAGCAGCGAGGACAGCTTTGATTCTCACCGACACTGGACCCTTAGTGGCGCTGATTAACCGTAACGACCCCAACCATCTGGTATGCATCGAAGCGACCAGAGCTCTTTCTCGCGGCCCGTTACTGACAACGTGGCCGTGCTTCACAGAGGCGATGTACTTGCTACATAAAGCGGGAGGCTATCCTGCCCAGGCTGCGCTGTGGCTGCTTCTGGAGGCGGGGCGACTGGCCTTGCATGAAACCGACGAGGCCGAATTGGCACGCATGGCTGCATTGATGTCCAAATACCACGATTTGCCGATGGACCTTGCCGATGCTTCGGTGATGGCAGCAGCGGAGCCGTTGGATGCTCGGCGCGTCTTCACACTCGACCAGGACTTCCGAGTGTACCGGTTCGCCGACGGCTCGGCCGTGGAAGTCATTCCTTAGTTGAGCCAAGAGCTTGGCGCGTTGACTGCCGCCCTGGGCGGGATTCCAATAGGTCAGAAATAGGCTGACCGGCGCGGTGATATCCTGCCGGGCAGCCAAAATATGCTGACCGACGTTTGCATAGCCTGACCGGTGCCGGTCAGGCTATGCACCAGTTCGGCGGCGGAGGCGTGAGGCGGATGGCGAGACCGGCAGCCAAGATCGTCGCCGACATCCACGCCGTCCAGCCCACGGGCGGCACCTGGCGACGGCTCGACGACCTGCTCGGGGAGCTGTGGGCCACCGGCGCGGCGGGCCGGTACGTCCCGGACTTGATGGCGGTGCTGGAGCGGTTCCCAGAGGACGACGGGGCCGGCGTCCTCTGGTCGGTCGTACACGGCGTCGAGTCGTTGCCGGGGTACGAGCTGGAGTTGCTTCGGTCGGTGCGGCGGCAGCCGTCCGAGTTGGGCGTCACGATGATCGGCCGGCTGCTCAACGGTCGCGTGTCGCAGGCGGGTGGTGTGTCGCAGGCGGGTGGTGTGTCCCTGGTCGGGCTACTGCGGGAGGTCGCGGCGTCGGCCACCGCGCCCCAGAGCGTGCGGGCGTCCGCCGCGGACTGGGTAGCAAGGCACGCCAAACCAGGCGCTGCAGCAGACCGCGGGGGCATGTAGGTTTCCTGGAGTTCGTAGCTCCCCGCGCCCCCGCGGCTGCTGAGCGGGGTCGTTCGGCGGAGGAGGTTACTCGCTTCTTCGGCCCTATATCGAAACCGTATACCGATTCGATTCGCGGCTCGCGTCCTGGTTCGCGCCCTTGAGCGATGGGACGGCGGATTGGGGCTCTGCGGATTGCTTCTTCCCACGCAGCACGTTCACAACGTGTTCCACGAACTCCGGCGGGATAAATGCCAGGTTGCCGATGATCATCGCCAGGCCGAAGGTGGGCATGCCCAGGAAGATGGCGATGCCGCCGTGGACGGCGACGGCCAGGGCCAGGAAAATCGGGCGGGTGAGGCGGGGCCAGATGAGGACGGGGTAGAAGGTTTCCCAAAAGACCGTAATGTGCGTGAGCAGGGCGATGAGCCAGGGCTGGTGGACAAGCCAGGTGAGGCTGAGGGATTGGTATTCCAGAGTTGCTGCGGCAAACCAGACCGCGCTCCCGTCCCACCAGGTTTCCCCGCGCATCTTGCCGATGCCGCCGAACAGATAGATGACGCACATCTGAATCTGAATCAGCCGGGTGGCGATGGTCGTCATCACGTGGGTGTTTGCCGGCAGCGGCAGTCCGCGGCGCTTGGCCAAAAGGCGGTCGAGCGAGAAGACGGCTCCGCAGGGGGCAATCGCCAAATAGGTGGCGAGCAAGACATTAACCTGGTCCAGGCCAAACAGCGCACCGGTCAGGCGGTGGCAATACGAGACGGTGATGACAAACGCGAGTGGGGCGACGATCCGGGTGAACAGGCCGACGGTCAGCAGCGCGAAGACAACCAGCGCCGCCAGGTGGAGCGTTCCCAGCAAGGCCGGCGATTCCACGTAGCTGAGGTAGCTGAAGGTGAAGCTGCGGCCATCTAGGCCCTGGCCGAGTTTACTGGCGGCGGCGGCTGTGACCCAAGCTTTGGAGCCGAGAAAGTCGGTCAGTCCCAGGCTCCAAACGGCATGGGTGTAGAACAGCATTCCACCCCCCAAGATGCGAATGAGAGCTAGGGTGTGCGGTTTGCTGGGGGTGAACCAGAACTTGTCCCACCCATTCGCGGCCGGCTTTAGCCAGGAGGCAAAAATCAGGTTCCAAATTGCCGCGACGGGATTGCTCATGGACGGATGACCTCCGACATGTTCGCTTCGGGCAGGTTGATGTACGTTTCCGGCAGATCCAAACGCTGACCCATGCGGAGGTAATCCGCGGGAGCGAGCAGCAAATGCTCGCGGCGCGTGATGGTCACTTTGTTGCCGCCATGTTTGGCCAGCAGATGATCTTCGATGGATTTGTGCAGCAGCTCGTACTGCTCGCGGCGATGCTTCCAGATGGCGGTCTGCTCGGCGAAGACTGCTTTCTGTTCGATCTCTAGCGCGCGTCGCTCGGAATCAGTCAGATTCGCCGGCAACTGTGGTCTTGCGGGTGGTTCCGGAGGAACGAAGGCATTCTGTAGCGCTTCCGCCAGCATGAAGTGCCGGTGATACATCAGCCTAGGCTGGTGGTCCTTCAAGCTGGGAAAGACCCCTTCGACCGGCGCGCGCCCGTCGGCGAATTCCACTTTGTATTGCACCAGGTGACTCGGCCCAGGGTCGGGGGCAAAGAAGAAATAGCCGTGGTCGAGATACATCAGGGATGCATAGGGACGGAGCCAGCTCATGACGCCGTCGGCGAAGGGGCTGGAAGAATCTCTCACCGTGCTGGCGAATGTAAACGGAGGCCAGAAGACGGCCGTTACGTGGAAGAGAATCAAGGCGCTGGCGATGAGACGCGCTTTCAGGGACCATCGCTGCGGAGTATTTTCGCATGCCAGCGAATTGCCGTCAGAGTCTTCGCCAGCAGCGGCCATTGCCCGTCGCTGACCCGTTCGGTCGAATTTCGTCATACCAGGGATATCGGTCGTGCCCTGCGGCCGCGGCAAAGATTTCCGTCCAGGCAAGATTGACCGGCAAGAAACGCAAAACCCCGCGATGCCGAATAAGCGGCACCGCGGGGCTGAATT